>JAJXTK010000631.1 GCA_021783935.1 Myxococcales bacterium
GACACGCTTCGATCGTACTGCGCCGCCGCCTCCCGCTCCCTTCCCACGCACCGCGGGGGAAGGGCTGGGGATGGGGGCTGTTAGAACGCGACCACTCGCTCAGCAGGAGAACCACACCCAGAACGACGGGGGCGTCGACGACGTGCAGGCCCCCGTCGACAGCGCAGCATCGGTCGACGCGGCGATCGACGCGCCTCCAGCGCCGACCGCCTGCAGCGTCCACACCAGCCCGACCGGCTGCTGCGACGCGCACGGCGCGTGCGTCCTCGCCCCGCAGGGCCGAAGAGAGCCTCGCGCCGGCCTCATCGAGGCCCCGCACGAACGACGGGAGCGACGAGTCGTAGGGAAGAGCTTCACCGCGACGGGGACCTTCACCGCCCCGAGGTGCTCCGTCGTGTCTCCATGCTCGGGCACGACGTCGAGCTCTCCGACGGCATGTGGACGTGCGGCAAGGACGGGCAGAGCGTGCGGGTCGGCGTGGGGTGCCCGACGACGGAGATCGACGAGAGCGCCGTCGGCGGCACCAAGATCGGCTCATCGCCCCCACGCGAGCCCCTCGAGCGCATGCCCGGATCCCGCGATCAGGGTCCCTCTCCGCGTGGGCGTGGGTCCTTGCGCGCACGCCGCCTGTCCCCCCGATCGATGGCTGGCGCAGACAGGCAGTCCTGTACTCTGGACGTCGCGCGCACGCATCGATGGATGTGATTCTCGCGACCCGCCGACTCGATGTGCGCTCCGAGCCAAGTGCGCACGCCCGGGCGCTCCAGAACCTCGACGCGGCTGGCAAGGAAAGTGTAGGTAACACGCATGCCTCTCGGCACATGGGCTGCACAATGGCACCGTATAGAGCGCGCATTTCGCGGCTCGAAGGGGGCCTCATGCGATCCATGATCGGGCTGAGGGCTACCGCCTGTCTGCTGGGCGGCTTCGCGACGATGGGAGTTGCCGCGTGCAGCTCTGGCCAAGACGAAACTAACGAGTCTAGCCTCGCCGTGAAGTCCGACTCAGGCGCGGCCGACTCGGGAGGTGGAGGGAGCGACGGCGGGACGTCGCTCGCGTGCGCCGATCCCGACGCTGGCGCCGCCGTCGTCAACACCTTCATCGGCATGAAGACCGGACTACAGATCGACACGACCAGCAGTGCGGAATTCGGCAACGCGAACCTGGTGCCCGGCGCCGACATCGACAACAGCGTTTCGGGCGCGATCAACCTTCCGCTCGTCGAGGGCGCGACGACGCCGTACCTCGACTGGAAGGATCTCGCCGGCAGCATCGACAGCCACCGCCTCACCGACATCTTCGACGGCAAGGATCCGTCGGCCTTCCCCGGCAACAGCTCGTGCATCGGCGCGGCCAACAACCCCGGCAAGGACGAGCTGTTGTACGTCGGCGCGGCCAACAACAACTCCTTCCTCTACTTGAACGTCCTTCGCGCAAGCAGCCTGGGCGACATGGGGTACACCTGGATATTCACCCAGGACAAGCCTATTTGCGGCGCACAAGGCAACTGTGACAACTGGCTGTCCTACAGCCTGAAGAAGGGTGACGTGCTGGTCTTCGGCCACTTCCGCACCGGCACCGCGAAGCTGCTCACGGCCTACACGTTCAACCACGACAAGTACCCGAACGGCCTCACGCTCGACGCCACCGACGCGATCAACTGGGACCAGAGCCCGTCGGGGCCGATGTACTGGGTCGCGGACGACGCCTACACGTATCCGGTCGCCGTCAACACCGACGCGACCGACCCCGGCGGCTGGGGCACGGCGGGGCTCAAGAGCCTCGCGGACGTGAGCGGGAGCCCCGCGCTCGAGTCCCACGTCTTCGCCGAGGGGGCGATCCCGACGGCCGTGTTCGTCGGCCAGGGCGGCAACGTCTGCGGCACCTCGTACTGGGCGTCGGTGATCTCGAAGTCGTCTGGCAACGCGCCCGCGGGCGCCGACGTGAAGGATCTGATCGGCCCGCGGAAGCTGAGCTTCGGCTCGCTCACCGGCACGGCGTCCGCCACGCCGACCTGCTTCGGGACGGTGACCTTGACCGCGAGCGGCAAGGACGCGGGCGGCAATGCCGTCGCTTCGACCTGCGTCTGGAAGGAGGGGGAGACCACCATCTCCACCGAGTGCTCGCCGGCCGCGCCGCTGGCGATGTCGGCCGGGTCGCACACGCTGTCGGTCACGATCACCGAGGCGAGCGGCTCCGGGTGCTCGGACACCAAGACCGGAATCACCGTCAACGTCTACCCGGCGCCGAGCGTGATTGGGATCATGACGCCGACCTGCACCAACTCGATCGACTACACCGCGTCGGGGACGACCTACGGCACGCCCACCTACTCCTGGGAGTTCGACCACGGCATCGGGGTCAAGAGCGGCGCGAGTGGGACGCTCACGGGGCTCACGGGCGGGGCTCTCTACGCCGGCACCGCCAAGGTCGTCGACGTCCGGCTCACCGGCACGGGCGCCGACACGATCGTCTGCGAGGCCACCGACCCCAAGTCGGCCACGCCGCTCGGGCCGATCGTGCCGAAGCTCGAGGTCTCCCCCGCCTCGAAGACCTGCCCGATGTCGGACGACTCGGTGATGTTCACCGCGTCGGCCACAGGCGGGCAAGGGGCGTACTCGTACGACTGGACGGGCTGCACCTCGAACCCGACGATCGACACCTGCATGGTTAGCGCGAGCGCCCTGCTCTGCGCGACCCAGACCGTCTCGGTGAAGATCGACGACCAGAGCCCGCTCTGCGCGAAGACCGGTCCGCTGACCGGCAGCTACGGCAAGGTGACCACCATCACGGCCAGCGTGCCGTGACGTGAACGGTTGGGCGAGAGCGGCGACGAGGCGTGCTGGGCGCGGTGAAGCGCGGATGCCTCGGCCACGCGCCTCGCGGGCCCGCCAGCGGCTGGCAGGACGTCGAGCGCCCGCGCGCCGGCCGTGTGGCGTCCATGGGCGCGAGCGCCGTGGAAGCGCGAGAGCGTTGGGGCGGGGCGGCATGACGCGCGACTGCTGGCGCCGCGCGTCATCGCCTGCCAGACCTCGGACCCGGCCGTTGTCCCTCAACAAGAAGCGTGCGGTCTCCTCGAGAGCTGGGGGGCGAGGTTGGCGACGCCGCCAACCCGGTTGCCACCCCATCTGCGCTTTCCCTGGTCTTTCCCAGAGGATTCCACCCGGCACGGCGCTCGCTTAGGCACGTGAAAGCGCATTGTCGCTCGAACCGTCCGACGTGTAAGCTGCCCCGACTCGGTATGGTCCCCGCGACCCCGAGGCCCTCTCGACGACCGACCCGCCGGCACGCCGGCTTTCTCTCTCGAAGGAGCGATCTCCATGAACGGCCGCTCGCGCTTTCCCTGGGCGCGTACCCTCGCAACCTCCGCGCTCGCGCTCTCCGCAGGCGCCTCGCTCCTCGCGACGCAGGGGTGCCTCGACCGCCCCGTCGTGCCGATCACGCCGGGCAAGGGCGGCCTCGTCACGAACAAGATCCGCGTGACCAACGTCGACAAGGTCGACATGCTCCTCATGGTCGACAACTCCTCGTCGATGGCCGACAAGTTCTCCGAGCTCGGCCGACGCATGCCGGAGATGATCAAGGCGCTCGCCGACCCCGATCTCGACTCGACGGGCAAACCGAAGACCCAAGCGGTCAAGGATCTGCACGTCGGCGTCATCACGAGCTCGCTCGGCTCGCACGGCACCTCGGCGTGCGACCCCGCCACCTACGGCGCG
>JAJXTK010000632.1 GCA_021783935.1 Myxococcales bacterium
GGCGCTCGCAAGTCCTTGACGTCTGCGGCGGCGTTCAGCGCATCGAGCTTGCGTCGAACGACGCCCCAGACGGACCTCGGAATCGAACGGGCGGCCTTCGTGTCGAAGCCATTGAAGAGGTCTTCCGTCGCTTGATCGCCGAAAGACCGGATCACGCGAACATCATATCGCTTGCACGGATGGTGTGCAAGCGTGCTTGCGAAGGGCTTCGCTTCGCGCTTCTTCGGACCAGTCGCTGCCTCAGCGCGTCCACCTCGGCCTTCAGTCGTGGAACGCCTTCTCGACGCCCTTCACGTAGACTCGTGCTCGGCCCGCTTGATGGGGATGTCCGCGACATGGTGGCGGACGAGCGTCGGCATCGCTGGAGGGACTCGAGCCAGCCACGAGTGGCGTGGCGCTGCGAAGACCGCTGTCTCATCGCCTCCATGCGGAACGTTGCCAGCGCGGAATCCTCAAGGAGCCCCGGCTTGCCTCGAGTGGCGGCGACCTCCGCGACGTGCCGCAGCCACGCAAGCGGCGGACCCGCAGCGTCGTAGCCGCGACCGCCCCAGGCTGCGCTGTCGAGCATGTGCCGCTCCATCGCCGCGCTCGGCGTGGCAAGACGTCGTCGCGCGCGCCTGCATGTCCAATGGTCATGTCAGGTGACTGCGGCGCCTCCTCTCCCACCCGGCGACCTTCGGAACCCGTGAGGACGCCGCGCCCCCTCTTGCGGGTTCTTCGTGCAAGCGCGTACGACCCTGCGATGTCGCAACGGGGGCTCACGGCATCTTCGCTGTTCTTCGGTCTGACCCTTTTCGGCTGTGTGTCTGGGCACGGCTCGCAGGACGTCTCCGATGCCAGCGCGCCCGAGGGGCCGGCCGTCGTGTCGAACGTGCGCGCGAGCGGCCGCGTGTCGGCGATGCGCGCACGCTACGTGGTGACCGGGCTCGCGGGGTCGCGGAGCATCATCGCTGCGGCGCGCGCGACGCGCATCGCCCGCGAGGGCGATCGCCTCGTGCCGGACTTGGACACGCCCGTACACCGCGCCAAGGTGACGCTGCCCTCGCACGCGAACGGCGAGACCATCGTCACCGTCGACGACGCGGTCGCCACGATCCGCGCGCTCGGCGCGTCGCGCGCGCCGGCGGTCGTGGACAGCGGCGCCGTCGCCTACGAGAACGCGCTGCCGGGCGGGACGATCGCCCATGTCCCGCTGCTCGACGGCGACCAGGAGCTCGTCGAGCTCGCGGCGCCCGCGATCGGCGGCGCGGCGCGCGAGCTTCGTTGGGACGTGGAGCTCGGCGGCGCGGTGCAGGGGCTGCGCGTCGTGTCGAACGTCGTCGAGCTCCTCGACGTCGCGGGCAACCCGCGCATTCACGCCACGCAGCCGATCGTCGTCGACTCGATGGGCGTCGCGCGTCTTGGAGCGCTCGACGTGGAGGGGTGCGCCGTCGATCGCGATCCCCGCACGCCGTGGGGCCGCGCGATCGTCCCGCCGGGCAACGCGCACTGCACCGTCGTCGCGCGCTTCGACGACGCGGGGCTCGCATACCCGATCCTGATCGACCCCGACTGGTCGAGCGCGGGGTCGATGCCTGCCGCGCGCACGCAACATCAAGCGGTGTTCATGCAGGGCGGCTACGTCCTCGTCGCCGGCGGGCTCAATGCGGCCGGCTCGGTCGTTGCGAGCGCCGCCGTCTACAACCAGGCAACCAACTCGTGGGCCGCGACGAGCTCGATGGCGAGCCCGCGCTCGGCCTTCGGGGCCGTCTACTACAACAGCACCGTCCTGGTCGCCGGCGGTTGGAACGGCACCGCCTCGATCTCGGCCGCGGAGCGATACACGCGCTCGAGCGGCAGCTGGTCCAGCTGGGGCGCGCTCTCGGTCGCGCGCAACTCCATCGCGGCGGTCGCGATCACCGGCGACAGCAACCACAACACCGCGGGCGGGACGTCGGGCGGCACGCAGGCGACCTATGTCCAGGCGATCTTCGCGGGCGGCCACAACGCGACGACCGGCTGGCTCGGCACCGTCGACTCCTTCGAGAACGACTGCAACGGCTGCTCGGGGGGGCCGAACACCTCGGTCTGGAAGGTGCTCCCGTCGTTGAAGGTCCCGCGCAACAACCACGCGATGGGCGCAGTCAACCTGGCGTGCGGGTCCGGCACCAACCCCTGCCCGTCGAAGCAGAACTTCGTCGTCGTCGGCGGTCAGGGCGCCAGCGCGACCTATCTCTCGTCGGTCGAGTACTACAGCAACACCTTCGGCTCGACGTCGACGTGGACGCAGGGGACGCCGCTCGCGACGGCGCGCGGGTACGGCGGCGCCGCCACGCAGATCGACTTCACCACCGGCTTCTCGACCGGCAATTTCCTCTTCTACGCCGGCGGCCTGGAGAACGGGGGGGCCATTTCGAGCGAAGTCGACGTCGTCAACATGGGCACGCTCACGACGACGAACCTGGGCAGCCTGAACCGGCCCGAGTATCGGCTCGCCGCGGCGTTCGCGACGTACGCCACGGGCGCGCATCCCGTCTTCATCGCCGGGCAGGCTCAGTCGTATGGGGAGGTGGGGGTTGCCTTCTCGAACACCAGCGCCGGGTCGATCGTCTCCGCCGACACGATCTCTCCCACTCGTTACTCCCACACCGCGACGGCGCTCAGCAACGGCGACATCCTCGTCGCCGGCGGCCAGAACAGCACGTCGAGCGCATTGGCCGACGCGCACCTCTTCAACCCTGCAAACAACGGCGCCGCCTGTCCGAGCGCCGCCACGACCGGCGTGGACTTCAGCGGCTCGTGCAACAGCGGCTTCTGCGTCGACGGCGTCTGCTGCGACAGCGCGTGCGCCGGCCAGTGCCAGGCCTGCAACACGTACACGGGCACGACGAGCAACGTCGGCAAGTGCACGACCGTCACGACGACGACGTTTCCGAAAGGGTACAGCGCGGGCCAGGCCGTCAGCGGCTACGGCTCGACGACGCGGACGCTCTGCGCCGGCTACGGCGCGACCTGCGGCTCGGAGTGCACGGGGGCGAGCTCGACTACGTGCAGCTTCGCGAAGAGCACCGTCCAGTGCGCGGCGGCGACCTGCACGACGACGACCGCCTCGCGCCCCGCGGAGTTCTGCGACGGCACCGGGAACTGCAACACCGTCGCGGCGGCGACGTGCCCGAGCAACTTCGACTGCAACACGTACGGCGTCAGCACCTCGCCGGGCCTCTGCTACACGACATGCACGCTCGATTCGCAGTGCGCCACCGGATACAAGTGCTCCGCCGGCGCGTGCGTCCCGACGGGCGCCGCGGGCTCGGCGTGCATGGTCGCGGGGGACTGCAACACGGGCCTCTCGTGCGTCGACGGCACGTGCTGCACGTCGTCGAGCTGTCCGAGCGGCGAGCACTGCAACGTGAGCGGCTTCGCGGGCAACTGCGTGCTCCCCTTCGGCACCGCGTGCACCAGCGCGAACGCCGCCGCGTGCCCCGGCGGATCGGCGGACTGCGTCGATGGGGTGTGCTGCAACTCGACGTGCAGCGGGCAGTGTCAGGCGTGCGACGTCAGCGGCTCGGTCGGCACGTGCACGACGGTGCTCAGCGGCCAGCCGCACGGCGGCCGCACGGCGTGCGCCGGCACCGGCGCCTGCCAGGCGCAGTGCGACGGCTCGTCCCCCGGAGCGTGCGGCAACAGCCCGTCGACCACGACCGTTTGCGCCACCGCGGCTTGCGCGGCGGGCGTGCGG
>JAJXTK010000633.1 GCA_021783935.1 Myxococcales bacterium
CGCGCGTTCGCGCCACGCGATCTCCCTTCCCCCGCACCGCGGGGGAAGGGCGGGGATGGGGGCTGTAACAGCGACGATCGCGCTCAGGGCGGGATCCCGACCCCCTGCGCCGGCGCGCAGTCGCTGCGGGTCAGTCGTCGAGATCGTCGTAGTCCCAGCTCGCGGCGGCGCGCGCGGGGTGGGACTCGCGGGCGCGCCCGCGCAGGCGCTCCTGCAGGTCGCCGAGGTCGCGCCCCTCGCCGACGACGCGCTTGCCGTCCATCACCCGCACGAAGAAGCGCAGGTGGGGCGAGAGCCCGTCGAGGTCCCAGGCCTCGGCCGGCACGCGCACGCCGGTCAGGTCGAAGAGCTCCTC
Source organism: Myxococcales bacterium (assembly GCA_021783935.1). GTDB lineage: Bacteria > Myxococcota_A > Polyangia > Polyangiales > JADJMO01 > CAIXWQ01. The sequence goes on from JAJXTK010000633.1 coordinate 356, forward strand.
GGCGAGCCCGCGGAGCATCGGCCCCTCGAACGGGCGCACTCGATCGGCGAGCGCGGGCGCGGTCGTCTCGACGGGCTCGATCGCCTCGCGCAGGGCCCGCGGCAGCGCGCGGCAGAGCTGCGCGATCTTGTCGTGATGCCAGCCGGGGATCGTCCACTCGAGCACGTCCGGGTCGAGCGTCGGCAGCACCGCGAGCGGCACGGCGATCGTTGCGCCGTCGTCGTCCTCGCCGGGATCGAAGCGGTAGGTCAGAGGGAGCGTCGTCGCGCCGAGCGTGAGCGCGTCGGGGAAGCGCTCGGGCGAGAGCGCCTCGGCGTCGTCGAGCAGCACGTCGGCGAGCGAGAGGTGCAGCACCTCGGGATCCTTCGCCTCGGCCTCGACGCGCCACTGCTCGAAGGTCTTGCCGCTGTACACGTCGTCGGGCACGCGCGCCTCGAAGAACAGGGCGACGGCGTCGTCGTCGGCGATCATGTCGCTGCGGCGCGCTCGGTCGCGCAGCTTTCGGACCTGCTCGAAGAGCAGGCGGTTGTGCTCCATGAACGGCGGCGGCTTCGGCGCCGAGTACTCGCCGCGCACCAGCGCGTGCAGCAGGAACATGCGCCGGCAGACCCGCGGATCGACGGGGCCGTAGTGGATCTTCCGATCGCGCACGATGGTCAGGCCGAAGAGCGTGACCTGCTCCTTGTTCATCACCTGCGCCGTCTTGCCGGCCCAGTTCGGCTCGCCGTAGCTGCGCTTGCACAGCGCCCCCCCCGCGAGCTCGAGCCACGCCGGGTCGATGCGCGCGGCCATGCGCCCGTAGAGCTGCGACGTCTCGACGAGCTCGGCGACCATGATCCACGGCGCCGGCTGCTTGGCGCGCGCGAGCGCCGAGGACGGGTGGAGCTGAAAGGGGGTGTTGCGGGCGCCGAGGTAGACGCGCTGCTCGGGGTGCCACGTCCCGACGCGGCTCAAGAGCCCGGGCAAGAGCGCGCGGTGCACCGCCTCGTCCTTCGCCGGCGCGTCGTTGAGCGCGAAGCCGAGCTCGCGCGCGATGCGCGAGAGCTGGTGGTGGATGTCGCCCCACTCGCGCATGCGCTCGTGCGACAGAAATCCCTCGCGGCACACGGCGCGAAGCCCGCTCGCCGAGCGCTTCTCCTGCTCGTCCTGGAAGAAGTGCCACAGCTTCAGGAGGCTCGCGAAGTCGGAGCTCTCGTCGCGAAAGCGCGCGTGGGCTTCGTCGGCCTGCCGGTGCGCCTGCGCGGGGCGCTCCCTCGGGTCCTGGACGCCCAGCGCCGCGGCGATGATCAGCACCTCGCGCAGCGCCCCCTCCTCGGCGCCGCCGAGGATCATCCGGCCGATGCGCGGATCGACGGGCAAGCGCGCGAGCTTTCGGCCGAGGTCGGTCAGCGTCCGCTCGGCGTCGAGGGCGCCGAGCTCCTCGAGCAGGCGGTAGCCCTCCTCGACGGCCCGCTTCGGCGGCGGATCGAGGAACGGGAAGGCGGCGAGCTCGCCTAGGCCGAGGGCCTTCATCTGCAGGATCGCCCCCGCGAGCCCGACGCGGAAGATCTCCGGATCGGTGTACGGCGCGCGCGCCGCGAGGTCGCTCTCGGGGTAGAGCCGGAAGCAGACGCCGCTTCGCGTGCGCCCCGCGCGCCCCTTGCGTTGATCGGCGCTCGCCTGCGAAATCGGCTCGATCAGGAGCTGCGTGACGCCCGAGCGCGGATCGTGGCGGTTGATTCGCGCCAGGCCGGAGTCGATGACGTACACGACGCCCGGGATGGTGAGCGAGGTCTCGGCGACGTTGGTCGCGAGGACGATCCGCCGCACCGGCAGCGTCTGGAAGATGCGCGCCTGATCGGCCTGCGCGAGCCGACCATAGAGCGGGAGCACCACGGTGTGGGGCAGGGCGTGCGCCTTGAGCGCGGAGGCGGCCTCGTGGATCTCGCGCTCGCCGGGCAGGAACACCAGGATGTCGCCGCGCGCCTCGCGGGCGGTGATCTCCTCGACCGTCTCGGCGATCGTCTCGGCGAGGTCGCGCTCGCGCCCGTCGCGGGCGCGCGTGCCACCGCGGTGCACGACCTGCACCGGGTAGGTGCGCCCCGACACGGAGATGACCGGCGCACCGCCGAAGAAGGCCGAGAAGCGCTCGGTCGAGAGCGTGGCCGAGCTGACGATCACGCGCAGCTCGGGCCGCTGCGGCAGGATGCGCTGGAGGTGGCCGAGCAGGAAGTCGATGTTGAGGCTGCGCTCGTGCGCCTCGTCGAGGATGATCGTGTCGTAGGCGCGGAGCAGCGGGTCGCCCTGGACCTCGGCGAGCAGGATGCCGTCGGTCATGAACTTCACGTTCGTGGCCGCCGTCGTCTTGTCGAGGAAGCGGATCTGGTAGCCGACCTCGGCGCCGAGCTGCACGCCGAGCTCCGCGGCGACGCGCGCGGCGACGCTGGTGGCGGCGATGCGCCGGGGCTGCGTCACGCCGATGCGCGCGCCGACGCCGCGCCCCATCGCGAGGCAGATCTTGGGCAGCTGCGTGGTCTTGCCCGAGCCGGTCTCCCCCGCGACGATGACCACGGGGCTCTGCTCGATCGCCGCGCGCAGATCGGCCACGCGCGCCGAGATCGGCAGCTCCGCGGGGAAGCGGATGCCGCCGTGAACCGTCGGCCCGGGAGGGCTCGGCGGCGTCGGCGCGGTCACGCGCGAGCGCTCATCCGGGCGCGGTTGCGGGCTCGGAGGCTGGCTCGGCGAGGGGGGCTCCGCGGGTGCGTCGCGCGGCCGAGGCGACCGCCGGATGATCTCGGGGGCGATCGGCGGACGACGCCGCACGCGAGGTTGCAACGGCGCGCTGGGCGCCTCCGGTTCGGGCGCGTCGCGGCGACCTCTCTGGCGAGGGGGCTGGGTCAAGTCACCGTCTCCGCTTCTCGGGCTTCTCTGCGCACTTCTCCAGATACTCGTCGCACGCGCCCTTATAGTCGACGAGTCCGTCGCGGGTGAAGGCGAAGAGGCGCGTCGCGAACGAGCGGATCAGCTCCCGGTCGTGCGACACGACGAACGCCGTCCCCTCGTCCTACCGCGATGGGCGTCGCATGGTCGGCAGGGCCCGGTCAGAAGACGTCGTCTTCGAATCGGCGACTGCAGGATCGAATCGACGCGCGCAACATCCTCCTCGGCAAGCCTGAGACCGATCTCACCCGGGTCCGAAAGCGGCTGGCGCCGCATTTCGACTCGAGCAACGGCGGCGGCGGCGGACCGGGCGAGTCGAAGGACGGCGGCGCGGGGATCGCGTGAACGGATACGGTTCGAGACGGTCGTCGTCGCGATTCGACGCGTCGTGATCCGCTGGCTGCCGCGCTGTCCGTGTTGTCGACGACCGCACGTACCC
>JAJXTK010000047.1:0-900 GCA_021783935.1 Myxococcales bacterium
GCGCGAGATCGAGCGCGCCGGGCTACTCCGGGTTCGGGAAGCGCACCGTCGGGAAGGCGCCGTCAGGGCGCGCCTGCTCGGGGACCGACAGCGGCGCGGGGAAGCCGAGCCTCGCGAAGAGCGCGTGGACGAAGCGATCGCCCACGCCGTGCATCGGCGTGTAGACGACCTTGAGCGCCGCGCGCCCCTCGCTGCGCTTGGAGAGCGTCGCGATTGCGTCGTAGTAGCGGCCGATCAGCGCCTCGCCGAGCGGGCGCAAGAGCCCTCGCCGCCGCGCCTCGTCGAGCGGCATGCGCGGCACCTCGCGCGCGGGGCCGGTCTCGCCGATCGCCTTCGCGATCCCCTCGTCGATCGGCGGGATGATCTGCGCGCCGTTGCCGGCGTAGACCTTGTAGCCGTTGTACTCGGGAGGGTTGTGGCTCGCGGTGACCATCACGCCGGCCGCCGCGCCGAGCTCCTTGACCGCGAAGGCGACGTGCGGCGTCGCGCAGAGCTCCTCGAAGTAGTGCACCGGGATCTCGGCGGCCGCGAGCACCGCCGCGGCCTCCTCGGAGAACTCGAGGCTGCCGCGCCGCGCGTCGCGGCCGATGACCACGCCGCGCGCGCGCACGTCGGCGACGTTCGCGAGCAGCCATCGCGCGAGCCCCGCCGTCGTGCGGACCACCACCGCGCGGTTCATGCGGTTCGAGCCGGCGCCGACCAGGCCTCTGAGGCCTGCGGTGCCGAATTCGAGCTCGCCCGCGAAGCGATCGGCGAGCTCGGCGACGGCGCCCCTCTCGAGCAGCGCGGCGAGCTCGGCGCGCGTGTCGGGGTCGAAGTCGGCGTCGTGGAAGGCGCGCGCGCGCGCCGCGAGATCGGCGGGGATCGTGGGGCTCTCGGTCACGAGGGGCCCTTTACGAC
>JAJXTK010000047.1:910-16425 GCA_021783935.1 Myxococcales bacterium
CGGGCGCGGGCGCGATCCGAAATCGGCGCGCGCGCGCGGGGCGAAGCCTCCAGCAGGCCGTCGAGCTTCCCCGAAGCTGGCCGAGCCTCTCCCGCGCGAACCCTGGTCTGGCTGCGCGATCGACACGGCCTGCTGTCTGTCACAGTTTCCGCAGGTCGCTTCTCAACGGCCTGCGAGGCGGCTTCTCAGTACCCCTCGGTCTTCGAGACGATCTCGTTCATGATCTCGCGTGTGCCGCCGCCGATCGCGTACAGGCGCGCGTCACGGTAGAGCCGCTCGACGACGTACTCGCGCATGTAGCCGTAGCCGCCGTGGATCTGGACCGCGTCGTCGCAGACGTCGGTGACCATGTCGGTCGCGACGTTCTTGGCGATCGCCGCGTACGCCGGGTTCCCCTCGCCCCGTCGATAGCGCTCCGCCGTCTCGTGCGTGAGCGCGCGCGCCGCGGCGATGCGCGCCGCCATGTCCGCGAGCTTGTGACGCACGACCTGGAAGCCCGCGAGCGACTTGCCGAACGCGTGCCGGGCGCGCGCGTACTCGACCGACTCGCGGTGGGCGAGCTCGGCGATCGCGACGCACTGCCCCGCGAGGTACAGGCGCTCGTTCGCGAAATTCAGCATGATCGCGAGGAAGCCCTCGTTCTCTTCGCCGACCAGGTTCGCGGCGGGCACGCGGCACGACTCGAACACGAGCTCCGCGGTGTCCGACGCCCACCAGCCCATCTTCTCGAGCTTGCGGCCGACCGAGAAGCCAGGCGTGCCGCGCTCGACCACCAGCAGCGAAAGCCCCGCGTGCCCCTCGCCGCCGGTGCGCACCGCCACGGTCACGAAGTCGGCGCGCACCCCCGAGGTGATGAAGGTCTTCTGGCCGTTGACGACGTAGTGGTCGCCGTCGCGCCGCGCGCGGGTCGTCAGGCGCGCGACGTCGCTGCCGCCGCCGGGCTCGGTGATCGCGAGCGCCGCGATCGTCTTGCCCGCGAGCGTCGGCCGCACGAAGCGCTCGATCTGCTCGGGGGCGGCTGCCCGCACGATCGGCGGCAGCGCGATGCCGTGGCTGCCGAGCCCGACGACCGTGCCGACCGACTTGCCGTGCAGCACCAGCTCCTCGGAGACCGCCAGCGTGTGCGACACGTCGCCGCCGGCGCCGCCGACCTCCTCGGGATAGCCGACGCCGAGCAGCCCCGTCTCGGCGAGCTCCGCGTAGAGGGTGCGCGGGAACTCGCCGGCCTCCTCCCACGCCCGCGCGTGCGGCGCGATGGCCTTCGCCGCGAAGCGGCGCGCCTGCTCGCGGAGGCGCGCATGGGACTCGTCCTCGAAGAGCGAAGCGGTGGAGAGCGCCATCGCGCTCGAGGATACGCGAGACCGAGCGGGGCTTCAGCGCGTCGCCGCGCGTGCCAGTGCGCGCCGATCGGCCGACCGCGCGACGAGCGCGTCGATCGCGTCGATCGCGCCGATCGCGGCCTCGAGCGAGACGACCCGCTCGACCCCCTCGCGATAGGCGCTGAGCGGGAAGGGGGGACCGAGCCACACCACCGGCAGCCCGAGCGCGATCGCGATGCGCGCCTCGGCGTACATCTCGCGGCCGGTCCCCTGGTCGCCGAGCACCAGCAGCACGTCCGAGCCCGCGAGGTCGGCGTCGTTGCGCGCGGCGATGCCCCGCACGCGCTCGATGGGCAGCGCGTCGAGGCGCTCGGGCGCGCCGTCGGCGGCCGCAGCCCAGCTCGCGGTGCAGGTCAGGCCGCGCACGGCGAGGGCGGGGTGCACGGCCGCCACGACGAAGGGGCCTCGGGCGAACGGGGCGGCGACGTAGACGCGCGTCATGCCCGAGAGCGTGCGATCAGAGCGGCCCTCGGGGAAGCGGGGGGCGGACAGAGTACGACCGCCGGCCGGATCGGCGTGGTCCGTGGGCGATCGTGTGCGCCGCTCGTAGCTACTGCGGCGGGGGCGGAGGCGTCGTGATCCCCTTGAGATCGAGGCCGCCGGGGTACTGGTAGCTCGTGTATTGGCCGTAGCCCATGACCTGCATGCCGACGGGCTGCTGGGCGACGAGCGTGTGCGCGCCCTGATTGCCGGGCCCGAGGTGCACGCGATAGACGACCCAGTTGGCGGCGATCGGCTGCGGTGTGAAGTTGAGCGGCGCGCCGTCGAGCGTGAGCGTGTTCCCCTTCGGGGAGACGATGTCGGCGAAGCTGATGTCGTAGTCGCTTGGCGCGAGGAACACGTAGTTGAGGCGGTACTGCTCGGTCGCCACCGTGAGGCTCTGGGACGGATCGCCCTCGCCGCCGCCGCTCGGGTCCAGGAGCGACGAGCTGAGCATGAAGCTGCCGACCGCGAACTCGTGATCGCCTGTCACCTCGAAGTCTTGCGTGACGACGCCGAGGTCGACGACCTGCCCGGCGTTGATGGTAGCGGGGGCGCTGGAGGGGCGCGTGCCTTGGTAGCTGAGCGTGGTGCCGTCGACGTTGCCGTAGAGACGCACGATGTGGCCGGGCTTGTTCCCCTTTGGGCCGGTCGGCACGGTGACGACGTAGTCCTTGCCGAGCGTTTCGAACGGGAAGACCGACTCCTCCGTGTGATCGCAGGCCTGCGCGCCGATCGGCGCCTGGATGCACGGCACGCCGGTGAGCACCTGGATCGGGTGCGCCGCGTCCTGCGACTGGACGAGCGATCCGCTCGGGTCCGAGGCGGTCGTCGGATCGGCCACGAGCTCGGCGACGTCGCCCGCGTTCATGTTCAGCCTGAGCGTGCCGCCGCCGGGCGTTCCCGTGATGCCCGCGCCTGCGACGACCTTGCCGGAGGCGGAGACCTTCACGGTGACCTGCGTGCCGTCCGCGGTCGCGGTGACGACCATGTACGCGGCGGTCACGTTGGTCGTGCCCGAGAGGGGGTCGCTCGCGCTCCAACCGTGCTGGCCGGCCACGCGGTAGTTCGCGGTCATCGCGGTGCTCGGCAGCAAGAGCGAGGCGTCGTTCGAGTACGAGAAGCAGCCGACCGGCCCGCCCGCGGACGCGCACGACTGCGCGGAGCCGGGGCACGACGACCAGTCCTTGCCCGGCGGGCCGCCGGTCGGCTTGTACTCGAGGGCGTTGAATTGGTAGACGGTGACCGGCGCGCTCGAGACGAGGTGGTAGGCGCCCTTGGCCGCGAAGACCGAGCCCGGCATGGGCGCCGCGACGCCGCACTCGTTGGTGTCGGGGCCCTTCAGCGACGCGACCCACGGCAGGTAGAACTTCTCGAGCGTGCCCGGGGCGACGGTGCCGGTCTGGTTGACGCCGTTGGGGCCGGTGACAGTGATGGCCGCGGGGTTCGAGCCCGCGTTCGCGACGATGACCGCGTAGTCGAAGATCGACCAGACGTTGTTCCCGGTGACGGTCGGCCAGTAGTCGCAGCCAACGTAGGACTTCGCCGCCGCCGCTTCGGGGCAGGTCGTCGGCTCCGACGTGCCGCCGCCGGGGGTGTCCGGGGTGTTGCCGTCGAAGTTGAAGCCGGAGTCGTCGCCGAGCACCAAGCCGGCGTCGTCGCCGGGGCCAGCGTCGCCGCCGCCGAGCCGGCCGCCGTCGCTCTTGCCCGCGGAGCACGCGGACACCGATCCCGCGAGGGCCGCCGCGCACGCCAAAACACCCAAGCCTGCCGAAGCAAAGCGCCGCATGCTCGACTCCTTCATGTTCGCCGCGTCGGGGGGGCATCCGCGCGTCGCAGGGCTCAAAGCGTAGCACGCCGTGGTCCTCGTCGGCTCGCCGCGGCACGATCTCCGTGGCGGCGCGGGGCGTGCGACGAGCGCTGCTGCAGCGCGCGCCGTTGGGCTAACCTTGCCGCCCCATGCCCAACGACCGCGCGCCGACGATCCTCGCCCTTTCGAGCTTCTACAAAGGCAACGACTTCCTCGAGGAGTGCAGGAACCAAGGCTGGAAGGTGATCCTGCTGACGGTCGAGTCGCTCCTCGGCAAGCCGTGGCCGCGCGCCCACCTCGACGAGGTCTTCGCGCTGCCCACCTTCCACGATCACCGGGCGGTCGTGAACACCGTGAGCTGGCTCGCGCGCACGCGCAACATCCAGCGGCTCGCCCCCCTCGACGACTACGACGTGGAGCTGGTCGCCCACCTGCGCGAGCACCTGCGCATCCCCGGCATGGGCGAGACCACCGCGCGCTACTTCCGCGACAAGCTCGCGATGCGCGCGCGCTGCCGCGACCGCGCGATCGACGTCCCCGAGTTCGTCCACGTGCTCAACCACGACGAGATCCGCGACTTCCTCGCGCGCGTGCCCCCCCCGTGGCTGCTCAAGCCGCGTTCGGAGGCGTCGTCGGTCGGCATCAAGAAGCTGCAGACGCCAGAGGACGTGTGGCCGGTCGTCGAGGCGCTGGGCGACGCGCAGTCGAACTACCTCATCGAGAAGATGATCCCGGGCGACGTCTTCCACGTCGACTCGATCGTCTCCGAGAAGCAGGTCGTCTTCGCGGAGTGCCATCAGTACCGCAGGCCCTTGCTCGAGATCGTGCAGGGGGGCGGCATCTTCGCCACGCGCACGGTGGTGCGAGGCAGCGGGATCGAGAAGCAGCTGCTCGAGACGCACGCGCGCGTGGTCGAGCAGCTGGGCCTCGTGCGCGGCGTGACGCACACCGAGTACATCCGCGGCGCCGACGACGGGAGGCTCTACTTCCTCGAGACGGCGGCGCGCGTCGGTGGCGTGCACATCTCCGACCTCGTCGACGCCTCGAGCGGCATCAACCTCTGGCGCGAGTGGGCGAAGATCGAGCTGGGCCAGGGGGAGAAGCCCTACGTCTTGCCGCCGCGCAAGAGCGAGTACGCGGCGCTCATCGTGTCGCTCTCGAAGCAGCAGTGGCCCGACACCAGCGCCTACACTGACCCCGAGATCGCCTGGCGCATGGACGACCACGAGTTCCACGTCGGGCTCATCGTCCACTCGCCGAGCAACGAGCGGGTCGGCGAGCTGCTCGACTCCTACGAGAAGCGCTTCGCGCAGGACTTCATGGCCGTGATGCCGGCGCCGAGCAAGGCGCTGCACTGAGTCCTCACGCTCCCGGCCCAGCTCCCCGGCATCAGCCAAGTGCCGACGAAATCGGGAGCTGTACAAGGCACTCTTCGAGAGGCCTCCGGACCGCCCCGAACGGGGTAGCTGCGCCCGCTGCAGCAGCGCGTCCGCGACCGGCGCGTGGCGAGGACTCGATCGACTGGCAGGCCGGGAGTTTCACGCCTTCGGCGTCGCGAGCCCCACGCGCTCGCGCGCCTCGAAGTAGCGTTCGCTCGCGGCGAAGGCGAGCATGTCGTCGAGCCTGGCTCCGGGCCCGAGCGGCGACTCCGGCTGCGGATCGGTCGCCACCACGCGCGTCGCGGTGAGCAGGTCATCCGACGCCAGCAGCGCGGCGCGCGCGGCCTCGAGCTCGACGTGCCCGATCCAAGCGCCCACGTCGGCGGGGCCGCCGGCCGCGGCGAACGCGCGCACCGCGGACGACAGGCGCGAGACCTCGCGCGGCATGAGAACGGAGGCGAGCGCCTGCTTGTGGTGCTCGACGCCGACCGGATCGACGCCCGCCGTCGGCGTGGTCGGGCCGCCGAGGCCGATCGCGGCGAGGACGAGCTGCGTGATCGCGGTGGCATCGTGGGTCATCAGCAGGGCGGGCGCCTCGCGGAGCATCATGAGCTGCCGCGCGGCGAGGAACTGCATCTCGCGCTTCGAAGACGCCGCGAGCGCCCCCTTGCACGCGATGATCACGGGCGGATCGGAGCAATACGCGCGCAGCCGCCCCGGCAGATCGTCGCGCAGCACCAGCGGTGGCGGCGCGAGCGTGAGCAGCTTGCCGACACCGAAGAGCACGCGCCCGAAGGCGTTGGCGGCGAGGTCGTCGCCGCGGAGCACCGACTCGGGCGCCGTCATCGGGTCGCCGTTTTGGCGCTGCGCCGCGACCGCGGCTCGTTGGGCGATCGGAGCGAGCGCATCGAGCAGCGCGACGAGCAACGGGTCGCGCCGCTCGTACGCGAAGAGCCGCTCACGCTGCTCGCGCGTGATCGCCGCGCGAAAGACCGGCGGCGTGCTCTGCCGCTGCTGGTAGAGCGCCTTCTCCTCGCGGTTCGCGTGGCCGGCGTACACCAAGAGCGAAGCGATGCAGTAGGCGCGGTCCATCTGCCCGCGGCGGACGTGCTCCTCCCAGCGCACCCGCAGCGCCGCCTCCCCGAGGTCCGCGCGCATCCCCGCCGGGGGCGGCGCAGGCAGCGAGGCCCGCTCGGGCTCGACGCTCACGGCGGACACGGCCTGCGGCGGCGTTGCCGCGGGCGCGCGCCGCGGCTGGGGCGGCACGAACGACGCGGCGTGCGACAGCTCCGAGGCCGACGGCAGCACGCGCTCGAGCGCCGCGCAGGCCGCGCCGGCCGTGGCGAAGCGCCCGCGGACGTCGCGGTTCACGCACGTCTCGAACCAGTCGTCGAAGCCGGGCGGCAGGCGATCGGCGGCACCGTGGCGCGCGGCGGCCTCGCTCGCGGGCGGGAGCGGATCGATCGTCAGCTCGCGCATGAAGGTCATGAACCCGCTCTTCTCGTACGCGGCATGCCAGTAGCTCCGTCCGACCAGCAGCTCGAAGGCGAGCAGGCCGAGCGACCACACGTCCGAGTGCGGCCCTATCGAGGTGCTCGCGCCCGTCTGCTCCGGCGGCATGTAGAGCGGCGTCCCGATGCCGCGGGTCATCGACGTCCCCGCGGCCTCGCTGAGGATCTTCGCGACGCCGAAGTCGAGGATCTTCACGGTGAAGGGCACGCCGACGCGCCTCGACTGCGCGAGGAACACGTTGGCCGGCTTGAGGTCGCGGTGCACGACCCCCGCCGCGTGGGCCGCGGCGAGCGCGTGGCAGACCTGCGCGAGCACGATCGCCGCCTCGGCCGGCTCGAAGGGGCCGTGCTCGGCGAGGTGCGCCTCGAGGTCGGCTCCCTTCAAGAGCTCCATGGCGAGCCACGGCGTGCCGCTCGCCGCGTCGATGCCGGCGGCGACGACCTGCACGATGTGATCGCTCTCGATGCGACTGCCGATTTGCGCCTCCTGCAGGAAGCGTTGGCTCGCGGCGGGCGCGCGCACGATCTCGGGGAGCATCACCTTCACGGCCCGCAGCACCCCCGTCGAGCGCTGGCGCGCGATCCAGACGGAGCCCATGCCGCCGTCGGCGAGGTGCTGCTCGAGCACGAAATCACCCCCGAGGATGCTCCCTTGGCCGATGTCCACGTCCGTCACGACGGGCAGAGTACGCCATCGCGAATCGGCGGCCAAAATGGATGAAGGAAGGCGGGGCGGGGGGGCGCCGAGGCCTGCGCCGCCTGGCAGTGCTGGCGCACGGGTCATGCAAGCGCGATCCCCATCCAGGTCGCCTCGCCCGAAGGGACGCGCCGGGGGGGGAGCTCAGCGCGCCGCCGCGGTCGGCACGGGGCGAAGTGCAAGCTGATAGAGGCGGGCAACGTAGCCGTCGTGCTCGTAGTCCTTGTGCGCGACCTCGACGTAGCGCGCCGTGAGCAGCTGCATCGCCTGGCCGTCCTCGACATTCGGAATCGACACGTAGAAGAGCTCCGCCGGGAGCTCCGGAAGATCCTGCAGCCGCACTCCGCTGCTCGCGTAGAAGCGTCCGGGCGAGAGCTTCTTGGTCGTCACGTCGACCACGCGCGGTCGAATCGTGTGCGCGCGGCGGAGCGAGCGATGGAACGTGACGGGGTCGAGATCCTCGATGAGGAACCAGTCCGCGCGCCCGTCGATGGCGATCGTCGTCTCCGTCGTCGGGCGGAGCTCCGCCAGCATCTGGTTCAGCAGGTAGTGGATCGCGGTGAACTCCAGGTCGTAGACGAGCTGATCGCGCCCGTGCCCGCAGCACTCGACGGTTCGACTCAGCATGTCGAGCATCTCGTGCTCGCCGAACTCCCACGTGCGGAAGAAGCGGCGCGAGATCGGCTCGACCGTCGCGAAGTTCGAGACGAAGAGCAGGAGCGCCGTGAGCGAGACGAACGCGAGCCGGAGCGTGCGCCGGATCGGCAGCCGCGAGAGCGAGAGCGCGAACACGAGCAGCAGGATCGGATACGCGGCGAGCAGGTAGCGGGAGTTCGAGCCGAACGGCACCCGCGTGATCAGGTAGACCATCGCGATCGCGAGCAGCTGCATGAAGCGCACGGCCGTCGCGTCGGCGCCGTCGGTGGGTCGCGCGCCCGCGCGCACCAGAAAGCGCAGCGTCCCAAGGCCGAGATCGAGCGCGACGATCAGCGAAGGCAGCCAGAGAAAGTCGACCACGAACAGCAGCACGAGGTAGTTGGCGAAGATCGGCGGCCGCGGATCGAACGTGAACACGAGGAGGACGAGCTCGCTCGCCGAGGCGCCGAGCCACGCGACGCTCGTGTGCGGCGTGCGGCTGCGCAGAAACAGGTACAGCGCCATCGCCAGCGGCGGGAGCAGCAGCGGCAGGAGCTTGCGCCCGGCGCGCCACTTCGCCTGCAGCGGGCCCTGCTGGCGCGTGACGAAGAGAATCACGTAGAGTCCGACCATCGCCACGTAGAGCACCGCGCCGGTCTCTTTGCTGAACGACAGGCAGAGCCCGGCCATCCATGCGATGTGCACTCGCCCCTCGAGGAGCGCCGCGAGCGCGACGAGGAAGAAGACCATCACGCCGAAGTCGGCGTTGATCTGGATCGCCGATGAAACGAGCGCCGGGTGCACCGCGAAGGCGAGGCACAGCACGGAGCGCTCGAGCGAGCGCGCGTCGGCCGGAATGAGGAATCGGGCGACGCGGTGGAAGGCGAAGATCGCGGCGACGCCGAGGACGACGTTGGCCGCCAGCATGAGCACGAAGCTCCCGCGCGAGAGGAGCTGCGCCAACACGAGCCACGCGACGTAGCCGTGCGTGGGATGGTCGCCGCACCGGAGGCTGTCGAAGGTGAGGCGGCTCGCCGCGTCGACCACGCAGTCGGCGTAGATGCGCCCGTCCCAGATCGGCACGTAGTCCGCGTACGCCAGCACCATCGCGGCGAAGACGAACATGGCGAGCAACAGCAAAGCCCGCGCGGGATCGCGCAAGAACCGGTGCGCCGCCTCGAGGCGTTCGTTCGTCATGCGAGTGACGTGCGAGGCTACCAGTTCGGGCGCGCGCGACGCCCGTGCACGGTCGCGGCCGGGGCCACCGGCCAAGGAAGGATCAAGCGGCGTCGGGAGACCGCGGGGCTTGCGGGGCAGAAGTCGGCTTCGGCCGCGCAGCCTCCGAGCGCGTGGCGGCGGGAGTCGACTTCAGCCCGCCGAGGGTCGGAGCGCTGCGCGGCGAGGGCGGCCATGGAGCGGGGGCCGGAGCCGGTGCGACGCCTCACCACACGCTCGTCGCGCGCCCGAACGTCTCGGCAAGCAGCGCCGCCAGCACGTCCGCCTCCGCCCGCGAGAAGCCGTTCGCGTGCGGCGAATCCAAATCGAGCACCGCGCGCAGCTCGCCCTGGTGATCGAAGACCGGGACCACAAGCTCTGATCGCGTGTCCGCGTCGCACGAGATGTGGCCCGCGAACGCCTCGACGTCGGGGACGAGCTGCACCTCGCCGGAGCTCGCGCACGCGCCGCACACGCCGCGCGCGAAGTCGATGCGCAGGCACCCCATGCGCCCCTGGTAGGGGCCGACGGCGAGGGTGCGCGGGCCGACGCGCCGGTAGAAGCCGCACCAGTTGGTCTGCGCCAGCGCCTCCCACAAGAGGCACGCCAGCGTCGACTGCATCGCGACCGCGTCGGTCTCGTCCTCCAGCACCGCGCGGATCTGCGGCACCGCGTCGCGCAGGCGCCGAACGCGCGCGGGCTGGTCGAGCAGCGTGCCGTGCTCGACCTCGGCGAGCTCGATCCCTTCGCTCACCGGCTCACTCCTCGAAGGCCGCGGTGAGCGTCGCGATCGGCGTGCCGGTCGGGCGGCCCAGCTGCCAGTCCGGAGGATCCATCGCGGCGCCCGCGAGGTCGAGGTGCACGAAGGGCAGCGCGCCGCCGCGAAGGCCCGAGGCGATCTCGAGGAACGCGAACGGGAACTGGTGGCCGCGCGGCGTGTTGACCGACGCGAGGCGGTTCGACGACATGACGTCCTCGGCGGGCGACTTCGGCGCGACCATCGCGTAGTCCTCGCGACGCGGGCGCGAGATCTCGAACGGCTCCCCCCACGCCTCGGCGAGCGCGTCGAGGTGCGCGAGCACGCCCGAGGCCCGCGCGCGCGCGTTGCCGAGCGCGCCGACGTAGGGACCGTAGGCGCGGTAGACGTGGCCGGTGAGCGTCGCGAGCGAGTAGAGCTCCGCCCCCTCCGCGTGCGCGGCGATCTCCTTCGCGCGCGCGAGCAGATCCGCGAGCACCAGGCGCCCCTCGGCGTCGGTGTTGCCGATGCGCACGCGCACGCCGGAGCGGGCGCGGATGATCTCGTCGCTGACCAAGGCCTCCTCGCCGACGCTGTTGCGCACCAGGCCCAACAGGCCGATCACGCGCGTGCGCGCCGGCGCTCGCGCGGCGATCGTGCGCAGCAGGCCCGCGACCGCGCCCGCGCCCCCCTTGTCGCGCGACATGCCGGCCATCGCGCCGTCGGTCTTCAGATCGGCGCCGCCCGTGTCGTAGGTGACCCCCTTGCCGCAGAGCACGATCGTGCGCTCGGCGCGCTGCCTCGGCGCCCACTCGAGCTGCACGACGCACGGTCGGTGGCGCTCGACCACGCTCGATGCGCGCGCGACCGCCGCGAGCAGCGGGTAGCCCGAGATGTCCTCCTCGACGCTGACGTGCACGCCGGTGCCCGCGAAGGCCTCCTCGCAGAGCGTGGCGATCCGGCGCGGCGCCATGCGCTCGGGCTCGGTGCCGGTCACGTCGCGGCTCAGCCAGCGCCCTTGCTCGATCGCCTCGACGCGACGCGCGCGCACCTCGTCGAGCCCGACGATCCCGATCTCCTCGGCGCGCTTGGTCCACTTGCCCGCCTCGCGCGCCTCGAGCGCCATCCACTGGCTGCCGAGCGCCGCGAGCGCGGCGACATCGATCGCGTTCGCGAACCTGCGGCTCGCGCGCTCGGCCACGGCCACGAGCGGCCGCTGCGCCCCGGCCTCGACGGCGCGCGACAGGCCGAGCTGCGCGGCCTCGGCGAGCGCCCGTACATCGTCGACGTCGGACTCGAGCGTCGTCGCGATCGAGATCACCAGCCGCCCGCCCGGCACCCCCGGCGCCGCGACGACCGCGCAGCTCTTCTGCCCCTTGGCGATGCCGTGATCGATCGCGATCAGCGCGTCCACCGCCGCGCGCGCCGGCGCCGGGAGCTCGAGCTCCCCGAGGTGCGCCTCGAGCGGCGAGGGGACGACGACGAGCAGCGCGTCGAACCCCTCGGCGAGGATCGACGACGCGCGGCGGAGCGGGGGCGGGGCGTCCATGGGCGGCCGATGCTGGCATGACCCCGCGGCGCGCGCGACGGCGTCGAACGACGCGAAGGCGTCACGGCGGCTGACGATCGTCCGAAATCGTGACGCCGCGTTCGCGCGCGAGATCCACGAATTATCGCCGAATCGCGCGTGGCCCGGCGCGTGCTGGAGGGAGGGCGCCAAGGAGGCTCGTCATGAAGCTATCGTCGTCGCTCCGTTCGTTCGCCCTCGTCGCCGCCCTGCTCGCCCCGCTCGCCGTCGCGCCCCGTGCGTTCGCGGGCGATGACGCGCACGCCCCCGCAGCCGTCAAGGAGAAGCACCCGCGCGTGACGGTCGACGCGACGTTCGAGCGCTACGTGCTCGACCCGCACGGCCGCGTGCGCGCGCTGCTGCTCAAGGACGGCAGCCTGGTGCACGCACCGGAGGGCGCCGTGCGCGACACCTCGATGCGCGCCGGCGACGCCCTCAAGATCGAGGCGCACGCGAGGGCCGTCTCGGGGGTGACGCTCTACGGGCGCGCCCTGGTGAAGAAGAACGGCGTCGTGGTCGTCGACGCGACGCAGAAGGTCGAGCAGACCAAGGCGAAGGGGAAGCTCACCGACGTGAGCGCGTCTTCGAATGTCTCGTACTTCCTCTACGGCCCGAAGGGGCACATCCGCGGCGTCGTGCTCGCCGACGGGACGAGCGCGCACGCGGGCAAGGGGGCGTTGCTCGACGAATACAAGCTCAAGAAGGGCGACGCGGTGACGTTGACCGGCAAGGGGGGCAGCTACGCCCTCGGCCGCGCGATGCGCATCGAGACGATCAAGCTGCCGAACGGGGACGTGAAGAAGCTGTGAGGTGAGCTGCGAGCCGCGTCGTCGGCCGGGCCACGAAGCTCGGGCGGGACGGGGAGTCTCGCGCGGAAAGCGAAGGTGCCCACGCGGGCGCCCGCGACGCGCATCCCTCGAACCGACTTCTTCCGCCGAGCCAACGACTTCGTGAACGACCCGGTCCGACGCGCTCGGTTTGATCTGGAGCTCATCGAGCACTACCGCGAACTCGGCGAGCAGCAGGCCCGACTTGCAGGGCTTCGCTGAAGGCGAACGCGCTTCACATGGCGAAGAGGTGCGTGCGCACTGACAGCGCTGCTCGACGAGCTCGCTCTTCGCGCTCCGGTGTCAGCATCGGCAGCGAGGCTAGCTCAGCTCACCATTCGACTCCCTGACCTCTCCGCAGAAGGAGTGGCCTGTGCTTCCGGGTCGCGCGCCCCGGGAGCGATCCCCCGGGGCGACCCGGCCCGCGGGCCGGCGAAGCCGTGCCGACGAGCGTCGCGTCGTCGGCATCGTGCACGGTGAAGTCGGCGAACGCGTCGCGGCCGTCGAGATGGCGCGCGCGATCGGCGCGCGCGTCGCGGGCGAAGCGCAGGCGATCCTCACGCTCGGCTCGCGCATCGCGGCGATGCTCTGGCGGCTCGGGTAGCCGTCCTCGCGAGGCCCCGGCGTCGTTCGCGGCGCCGGGGCCGAGGCTGGCGCCGGAGCCGGAGCCGGAGCCGATGCCGGAGCCGGAGCCGATGCCGGAGCCGGAGCCGATGCCGGAGCCGGAGCCGATGCCGGAGCCGGAGCCGGAGCCGGAGCCGAAGCCGATGCCGAAGCCGAAGCCGAAGCCGAAGCCGAAGCCGATGCCGCCGCCGCCGCAACCGCCTCCGAAACCGTGGCCGCGCCCCTCACCCCTCGTCCGGATCGATCCCGAGATCCTTCATCTTCGCGTACAGCTGCGGCCTCGCGATCCCGAGCAGCCGCGCCGCCTCCGCGCGATTCCCCTGCGCGCGCTTCAGCGCCCTCCTGACCAACGATCGCTCGAGCGCCTCGACCGACGCCCGCAAGTCGAGGCTCCCTCCATCGTCCGCGTCCGCCGTCGTCGCCGCCGTCGTCGCGCCCGCCGGCAGCGCGAGATCGCGCTCGTCGAGCACGTCGCTCCCCGACATCACGCACGCGCGTTCGAGCACGTGCACGAGCTCTCGCACGTTCCCAGGGAAATCGTACCGGAGCAGCGCCGCCATCGCCGGCTCGCTCAGCGCGCGCCGTCGCCCGCTCGCCTCGCCGATGCGCCGCAGCGTGTGCTCGACCAGCAGCGGCACGTCGCTGCGACGCGCGCGCAGCGGCGGTACGTCGATCCGCAAGACGCCGAGGCGGTAGTAGAGGTCCTCTCGCAGCGTCACGCCGGGGGCGCGTGGCTCGACGGGTTTGGACGTCGCGGCGACGATGCGCGCCGACGAGGTGAGCGGCGTTTGGCTGCCGACGCGCTCGAAGACGCCGTCTTGCAGCACCCGCAGCAGCTTCGTCTGCAGCGGTAGCTCGAGGTCGCCGATCTCGTCGAGCAAGAGCGTGCCCTCGGCCGCCGCCTCGAAGCGCCCTTCGCGCCGCGCGCTCGCGCCCGTGAAGGCCCCCTTCTCGTGGCCGAACAGCTCGCTCTCGACCAGCCCCGGCGGCAGCGCCGCGAGGTTCACCGCGACGAACGGCCTGCCCTTGCGCGCGCCGTGCTCGTGGATCGCGCGCGCGACGAGCTCCTTACCGACGCCGCTCTCTCCCGTGATCAGCACCGGGACGTCGCTCGCGGCGGCGCGCCCGATCGCCTTCCACACGAGCAGCATCGGGGCGCTGGCGCCCACGAGCGGCGACGACGTCGGGGCCTCGGCGCGCGGGGCGCGCTCGATCGCGACCGCCGCCTTCGCCCCCTCGATCGCCCGCGAGACCGTCGCGAGCAGAGCGTCGAGATCGAACGGCTTGGTGACGTAGTCGAAGGCGCCCTCGCGCATCGCCGCGATCGTGCGATCGCTGTCGCCGTAGGCCGTGGCCATGACCACCGGCAGCGACGGGCGCGCCGCGCGCAGCTCCCGTAGGAACTCGAGGCCATCGCCGTCCTTGAGGCGCACGTCGAGCAGCACGCACGCGACGTCCCCCCTCGCGAGGCGCTCGCGCGCCGTCACGATGCCGGGCACGGCAGCGGCCGTGTGGCCGGCCCCCTCGAGCGCGCGCACGAGCCCTTCGCGGACGGTCTTCTCGTCGTCGATCACCAGGACGATCCCACTCGTGCTCATGGGGCGACCTCCGCGGCGGCGACGAGCGTCACGCGCATCCTGGTGCGGCCGTCGATCCGGTCGTGGCGCAGCGCGCCGCCCATCGACTCGGCGAGCGTCCGAGAGATCCACAGGCCGAGGCCCGTCCCCTCGGCCTTCGTGGTGAAGAAGGGCTCGAACAGCTCCTGGGCGCGATCCTCGGGCACCCCCGGCCCCTCGTCCAGCACGTCGAGGTGGACCTGGTCGCCCGCGCGCTCGATCGCGACGCGCACCGTGGCGCCCGTCGGGCTCGCCTCGACGGCGTTGCGAAGCAGGTTGTCGACGATCTGCCCGAACGCGTCGGCGTCGAGCTCCGCGCGGGCGTCCCCCTCCCGCGCGATCGTGACCTGCGCGTCGGGGGCGCTCGCGCGGGCGGCCGCCACGCGGGCGTCGACCAACGCGCCGAGCGCGGCCGTGACGCGCGCGCGCGGCTCGCGCCGGCCGACCACGAGCAGCGAGCGCACGACGCGATCGAGCCGCTCGACCTCCTCGAGGCACGCGTCGACGTCGGCGCGCGCTCCCTCGCCGAGCTGCGCGTCGCGCTGCATCAGGTCGAGCCGCAGCTTCAGCCCCGCGAGCGGGTTTCGCACCTCGTGCGCCACGCCCGCCACGACGCGCCCGAGCCCCGAGAGGCGCTGCGCGTGGGCGAGCTCGCTCGACAGGCGCGCCTCGGCGTCGCGCGCGGCGGCCAGGCGCCGCGCCATCGCCGAGACCCTTCGGGCGACCGCCGCGAGCTCCTCGGCGTGCGGCTCCTCCATCGGCGCGCGCAGGTCCTGCTCGAGCCTCGCGATGCCGCGATCGAGCTGCCGCGCCCCGCTGCCGAGCGAGGCGATCGCGCCGACGACCACCATCCCGAGCAGCACCGTCCCCGTGGCGAGCACGAGCGCGCTCGCGCGCCAGGCGACGCCGCCGGGCGGATCGGAACGCACGACTACGGCCGCCCAGGCGAGCTCGCCGGCGATCGAGGCCGTCGTCGAGACGACGACGACCTCGTGCAGCTCGCGGTAGCTCGCGTCGAAGCCCCCGCTTGGCGGCGAG
>JAJXTK010000634.1 GCA_021783935.1 Myxococcales bacterium
GTCCGCCAAGGCCGCGCAGACCGACGAGGCTCAGGTCATCGAGCTGCTTCGCGTCGCCGAGAAGGCCGCGCACAAGGGCATGCAGGCCATCCTGGCGATGTCCGAGGAGATCGAGACGACGGGCCGGATTCAGACGTCGGCGATCGGAAGGGGGATGCGCGCATGAGCGTGGGTGGGATCGGAGCGATTCGACCGGCCGTCGTCGATCAGTCGACGAGCGCGCACGCGCCCGCGGTGCGCCGCACGCCGTCGCTGGCCGAGCCGACCATGGGCAGCGACGCCGCAACGGGAATGGCGACGTCGTTCGAGGGGCTCGGCGTCGAGGCGCTGGCGGCGCTGCTCGCGGCCGATTCGGCGCAGGCGCAGGCGCAGCTGGCGCGCGACGAGGAGCGCGCGGCTGCGAAGCACGAGATCGACGCGCTCCACCGCCAGGCCCAGGATCTCCGCGACAAGGCCGCAGCGATGAAGAGCGAGGCGGGGATGTCGGCGGCGCTCACCGTAGTCGGGACGGCGTTCTCGATGGCGGGCTCGACGTCGGGCCTCGGTGGGCACCAGGCGAACGTCGGCGAGGTCTTCGGACGCGGAACGAGCCAGCTCGCCGATCCGCTGTCGAAGATGACGTATGGCGGCAAGGTCGGCGAGGCCGACGCGGACGCTTCGTTGGCCTCCTCGGACGCCAAGGAGGCCTCCGCGGAGCGCGACGACGCCTCGGCCCGGCGCAGGGCCGCCGAGGATGCGGTCGACAAGGCGCAGTCGGCGCTCGTCGGCTTCGTGCAGGAGCGGGCGGCCGCGCGGCGCGCGCTCCTGCGCGGGGCGTGATCGCAAAGACTCGCTACTCGGCGAGCACGGTCGTCGAGCTCGGCGGGATCTCGAGCTCCTCGGCGAGCGCGCGGCGCGCGCCGTCGACCGTGACGTCGCCGAGCTCGCAGATCCGACGGGCGACCTTCTCGACGAGGTCGCCCGTCGCCCCGGCCGCGATCGCGACCGAGCGCGCGTGCAGCCCCATGTGGCCGCGCTGGATGCCATCGCTCGCCATCGCCCGCAGCGCCGCGAGGTTCGAGGCGAGCCCGACCGAGGCCGCGAGCATCGCGAGCTCGGCGGCGGAACGCACGCCGGTGAGCTTCAGCGCGAGGCGCGCGGCGGGGTGGATGCGCAGGGTGCCGCCGACGATTCCGAGGGCGAGCGGGAGCTCGAGCGCGCCGACGAGGTGCCCCTCCTCTCGTCGCCAAGTCGCGAGCGGGCTGTACTGGCCGTCGCGGGCAGCGTACGCGTGCGCCCCCGCCTCGACGGCGCGCCAGTCGTTGCCGGTCGCGATCACCACGGCGTCGACGCCGTTCATGATCCCCTTGTTGTGCGTGGTCGCGCGGTAGGGGTCGAGCTCGGCGAAGCGCGACCCCTCCTCCATGCCGCGCGCCACCTGGGGCCCCGGCAGCTCGTCGGTCGCGAGCGCCTCGAACGGCACGCGGCAGCGCACGCGCACGCGGCGCCGATCGCAGAGGTTCGACAGGATGCGGAAGCCGACGCGCGCGTGGGCGAGCTCGGCGAGCCGACCTCCGAGCGCCTCGGCGACGCTGTTGACCAGGTTCGCGCCCATAGCGTCGCGACAGTCGACGAAGACGTCGACGACGATCATCTGGTCGTCGGGGCCTCCGAGCGTGCGCACTCGCAGGTCGCGCGCGCCGCCGCCGCGCGCGACGAGCCCGGGCACCGCGGCGTCGGCCTTGGCGAGGATCTCCTGGCGCGCGCCGAGGATCGCCCGGTGCGCGGCGGTGGTGTCGGAGACCTCGACGAGCTGGATCTGCGCGGCGACGATCGGCTCGTCGGCGTCGGCGAAGAAGCCGCCCCCCTCGCGGACGATGCGCGCCGCGTTCGAGGCGGCGGCGACCACGGAGGGCTCCTCGACGACCATCGGCGCGATGACGTCGTGGCCGTTGATGCGGACGTTCAGCGTCGTCGCGAACGGCAGCGCGTAGACGCCGATCACGTTCTCGATGGTCTTGTCGCTCGTCGCGACGTCGAGCCCACCGTGCGAGACGGCCGCGTCGACCTCGTGGGTGTTCAGGTCGGCGCTCTCGGCGATGGCGCGCCGGCGCGCCTCGACGGACAGCTTGAAGAACCCGGGGATGCGCGAGGTACGAGCCATTTCCTTCCGTTCCGCGTCGCCCGCATCCGCGCGGTGGACGCCTCGTTTCGACAGCGAGAGACGCAGCGCCGACAGCCCCGCGCCGGCGAGCGCGAGGAGCTCCTCGGCGCTCGGCGCGCGTGACGAAACCCACAACACGACGTCTCCGCCCCCCGCGCCGGAGGGGAGGAGCACGGCGTCGGCGCCGATGGAGCGAAGGCCAAGCACTTCGCGTGCCCGGTCGAGCTCCGGCGGCACCAAATCTTTGCCCAAGGTTTGTCCAAGAGATGCGAGGCCCCGGACGTGCGCCTCGCAGGCGGCGACGAATTCTTCGGCCGAGCCCAGACGTAGCGCGCGCTCGCCGGCGATCGCCGCCTCCGCGAGGACCGCGAGGGCGCGCCGACCGTCGGCGTCGTCGCCGCCGCGCTCGGCGAGGGCGTCCAAGGCGTCCGAGGTGCGCATCGAGCGCGACAGCGCGAAGGCGTGCCAGACGAGCCGCGGGGGGAGCGTCACCGAAGACGCATGAACGGCCTCGCCCTCCTTGCGCACCACGATCGCACCGCCGAGCGCGGCCGCCGCGACGTCGCCGCCGGAGCCGCGCGGCTGCACCTCGCGGTGCGCGGCGAGCGCGACGTCGAGCGCCATGCGCCGCACCTCGGGATCGTCGAGGCTGCCGCCGCGGAAGGCGAGGATGGCCCCCGCCGCCGCGACGGCCGCCGCCGCGCTCGAACCGAGACCGAGCTTGCGCCCGCGCTCTTCGAGGGCCGAGACGTCGATCGCCGGGGGATCGGCGTCGAGCCTGCGCGCCACAGCGACGACCTCGGGGCGCGACGAGCCCGCGCCGCACTCGACCAGCCGCGCGCTCGCGTAACGATCGACCGCGAGCACGACGGCCGGGTGCCCCTCGAGCACCGCGTAGGCGCCCGTCAAAAAGAGCTTGCCCGGCGCGCGCGTGGTCACGCGACGACCTCCGTCACGCGCGCAGCGGGCCCGGGGCGCGCCACGATCGCGCGCACGGCGAGCGGTCGCAGCCGCTCGGCGATCGCGTCGGCGTCGGCGCCCCTGCAGAGGACCTTGACGTGCGGGCCCGCGTCCATCGTCGCGAAGGCGAGGAGCGCGTCGCGGCGCAGCCCCTCGACGGCGCGCAAGAGGGCGATGGTGGCCGGCGACCAGTAGAGGATCGGCGGCCGGGCCCCGAGCGCGCACGCGTGCATGCGCATCGCGCTCGCCTCGGTGGCGGCGCCGAGGCGCTCGAGATCGCGCGCGAGAATCGCCTCGCGGATCTCCCTCGCGAGGACGGGCGCGTCGGCGAGCCAAGGGGGGTAGTAGGGGCTCGTCGCGCGCGTGCGCTGCATCGCCTCGGTCGAGCCGATCGGCTTGCGATCGAGCGTCGTCGCCGCGACCACGAGGGCGACGTCCCAGTGCTCGGGCGGCGCGATCACCTCGGCCGCCGCGTCGTCCTCGGTGCCGAGCGCGACGAACCCGCCGAGCACGCTGCGCGCGGCGCTCGCCGAGGCGCGACGCGCGACGCGACTGAGCGCGCTGGGCGCGAGGGCGAGCCCGTAGGCCGCCGCCGCCGCGAGC
>JAJXTK010000635.1 GCA_021783935.1 Myxococcales bacterium
ACGCCGAGGCACGGTTGCCTGCGCGCGTTCGCGCCACGCGATCTCCCTTCCCCCGCACCGCGGGGGAAGGGCGGGGATGGGGGCTGTAACAGCGACGATCGCGCTCAGGGCGGGATCCCGACCCGGCTCACCCTGAAGCGAGCTCGCCAGGCTGCCGCCGACGAAGTAGCGGCCCCCGGCGCTCTCGACCGCGCGCGCCACGAGCAGCGCGATGCCAATGGCATCCTCGGGCGCCGTCTCAGCGCTCATCGCCCGCCCGAGCGCCGAGCAACCGTCGCGCGACCGCCTCGCCGTAGAGCACCACGACGAGCTCGCGCCGGACCTCCGCCTCGCTGGCGGAGGGGTTACGCAGGCGAACGCCCGCCTCCGCCAGCCGCCGGGTCGCACGACTCAGCCCCATGGCCGCCCGCAGTCGCTGCTCGGGCCGGAGCTGTCGCAGCAGCTCCGCGTAGCGGGCCGTCGCGGCGGGTGAGGTGTCGCGGTCCACGCGATCGAGCGTAGCAGGCGTGCTCGACGGAGGGAGGACCACGGGGCGCTGCCTGGGCTCTGCCTCGCGCGCGAGAGCGGCCGTGGCCGCGGGTCGGCGGCGCGGGGCACGTGGCCGGGCGCTTGCGACCTCCGACCTCAGCCTCGATCTTCTGGGACCTCGCGCGGGTGGAGGTCGCGGATTCGGGGCGGAGAGGGCCAAGCGCTCGTCGGGGTGCGACGCGATCGGTCGCATGCGGTCGACGCCCGGTTGATCGGCCACGACCGCGCGGCGTAGTACGCCCGAAAGCATGCGCTTCGTCTTCGTCCGACACGGCCACTACGCGCACGGCACCGACCCCGACCAAGGCCCGCTCACCGAGCACGGCGCGCGGCAGGCGCGGGAGGCGGGCGATTTCCTCCGCGACGCGGGGATCGCGCCGGACTTCGTGGTCACGACGGGCACGGCGCGGACGCGGCAGACGGCGCGTCTGCTGTTCGCGGCGATGGGGCGCGGGGACCTGGAGGGGCATCCGCTGCGGAAGGGCGGATTCACGATCGCTGGCAAGAACTTCGACGCGAAGGTCGCGGAGTGGCGCGCGCTGGCGCCGACGCCGCCCGAGACGCTGCTCTTCGTGGGCCACGGGGTGTCGCAGGATGCGTGTGGGAAGCGGTCGCCGGGGCTCCTGCTGCCGAAGAGGACCCACGGGGTGGTGGTCGTGTTCGAGCGGGAGGCGGACGGGGAATGGCGTGTGGTGCGGAGCTTCGGCGGGAGCGCGCCGTGAGCGGCGCTCCCGCCGGCCGCGCAGCCCGCGCCCGGCGCAGCGCCGTGGGACGTGCTGTTCACCTGGAGGAGGCGAGATGGCGAAGTGGATGATCCTCAATCTCGGCGTGACGCTGCCGGCCTTCGAGGCGAACGGGCTCCCGAAGTGGGTCGACGACGGCGCGTTCCCGCTCGGCGAGGTGGTGCCCGAGGGGAAGATCGAAGGGCGGGTGCTGGTCTACGTTGCCAACTCGGAGCTTCAGGAGGACGCGGGCTACACCTACATCGGCGCGCTGTACGAGCCCTACGTCG
This sequence comes from Myxococcales bacterium, assembly GCA_021783935.1. Classification (GTDB taxonomy): domain Bacteria; phylum Myxococcota_A; class Polyangia; order Polyangiales; family JADJMO01; genus CAIXWQ01. Next base: position 1,541 of record JAJXTK010000635.1, read on the forward strand.
ACGTCGAGGCGAAGGTGATCCGCTTCCCCGGGTGGACGACGTTCACGCCGGTCGTGACCGGCCTCGCCGGCGACGACTCGCCCGCGAACGCGGAGCGCTTGCCAAAGGCGAAGTTCAGGTACCTCACGGCGGCCGCGGGCGAGCGGGTGCTACGCGAGGGGTATCGGCGCACGTTCCGGTTGGCCGACGGGCTCGTGGACGCGCTGCCGGGGTTCGCGGCGGAGCACGGACGTACCGAGGATCGGGTCGTCGAGGAGGCGCTGCTGGAGTACTTCGAGAAGAATGGGTGGGAGGTGTATTAGGCATCCCATACGGGCGGGCCAGCGTTACTCGTCCTGCTCTCCCATCGTCCCGTGTTGCAGCGCCACGTCCGCACCAAGCATGAACTCGAAGACCGTCTTCACGTCGTCGTACGCGACCTGCTCGGTCAAATCGCTAGAAAGACTCCGCTGCACGAAGCGAACCGAGTTGTTCGTCCGAAAGTGGCATGCCCCGGGCAGCGCGGCCCCACTGGACGATTCACCGCCCGTTTCGCGCGCATTCCAAGCATGCCAGACGGCGGCGTCCAGCATCGCGTATCGTTCGGTCGGCTCGAGCCAGATCTCCCAGAAGAAGACACCGTCCGGAGACGACAGGAACCCGAACGTGATGTCCGCGACCCTCACGGCGTTCGATCTCTTGACGAACTTGACGGCGTTTCGCGCGAGCGCGTACTGGCTACTCAAGTAGCCAGTCGTCTTGCCTTCCGACTCGATTTCTTGCGCCAGCGCCAAGCGAACACGGTCGGTGGCCCACGGGTCGTGACGCACTCGCAAGGTCCAACCACGTACGCCCTCCACGAAGCGTCGGGTCTCTTGCGTGAAGTAGTCTCGTGCCTTCTCGATCTCCCCGGCTCTCTGACCGAAGAGGATGGTGACCTCGCTCAGCGGCATTTCATGCTCCCTTGGCGATCCGGTTCAGCTCCCGGAGGACGCTCGATGACAATGTCTTCAGGTAACTCGACACGACGGCGCGTTCCTCGACGCTGACCACGTTGGCCTCCCGGATGGCCGCGACCACGATCTCGAGCAGGTCGAGGTACGAAATCGGCACGAAGGTATGCGATCGAGCGAGCCCTCCCGTTGGGGAAAGGAAGAGGCCTGCCGAGCGCGATGCTCTCGTCGTCATCCATGTCGCGTAGGTGATCGTCTGGTCTTCGTGCTCGCTCGAATCGATCTTGTTCTCGATCGCGACAAGAAAACCGGCCCCGGCGATGAGGATGTCGATTCGGTCCTTCTGCTCCGTGCCCAGCGCGTGCTCGCGGCGAACGCTGACGCTGCGTGACGCGAGGGCTGGTTCCAGGAGAGCGCCGAATGGTGTGCGCGCTACGGTGGGATCCGCTTCGCTCTCATCATCGGGTAAGCGTGCGAAGAGCGCCCGCAGCATCAGCGGCGCCAGGTTCTCCGCGGAATTCGGATCAAGAATCCACCGCAGCACATCGGAGTGCGCATTCTCGTTGCGCGACTTCCCGAGAATGCCGAGGAAGTCGGGCGTGTCCGTAGCGAGCAGGCTCTGGATGCACTGCCGCCCTTCGGCGCCGAACCTAGCGGCGATGGTTCGCCCCAACGCGTCGGCGACCTGGCGCACGTCGCCGGCAAGGTGACCAAACGAATCCGCGAAGTCCGAGGTGTCCGGTACGTGAGCGAACGCTGGCGGACGCGACATGTCCGTGCGCTGCCCGGCGTGGAGCAAGGCCAGCAACGCCTGCGTCAGTCGAGGTGTGGGGTCGTGGGCGAAGGCTCCAAACGATGTCTCCACGGACGAACTCTCCGCACGTCCGAGCCCATCACGCAGCTTGTCCATCAGTCCGCGGAACTCTATCGGATCCAGTGCCGGCAAGGCCGTGCCCCGTCTGGTCGGAGTGCGCTCTGTCTCCATTTGTTAGAGTATCGACGTACTTCAATGAATGCGCAACCGGCCCGCACCTTGGTCGTGCAGCGTCACTCGTAGCCCGTCAGCGCCCGCCAGTTTGCGGGCCAGTTCGTTCGTCGGTGCGGCTGGCCGAGAGCTGGCCAGAGCCGCCAGAGATCCGCGACCTCGACGCGCACGGCGCCGATCGTCAGCACGGCGCCTCCCCCGAGCGTGCCGGTCACCGTCACCGGGACCAACGCGGCCGTGCGCCCG
>JAJXTK010000636.1 GCA_021783935.1 Myxococcales bacterium
GGCGCGCGTGTCCACGCTCCGCTTGGGGGCGCTGCGGCGCGCGCGGCTCCTCCTCGCGCGGGCGCCGCGGGCGCGCGGGCTCCGCTCGTTCCTCGCGCGGCTTGGCCGGGGCGCGATCGCGCGAGAGCACCGCGTCCTTCTCGGCGCGCACGTGGCGGATCAGCCGTCGACGCGACTCGTTCAACGACGGCACCTCGCGCGCCACCGACGGGCTCTTCGGCACGCCGTACTCCTTCTTCAGCGCGACGAGCTCGTCGTAGCGCAGCGCGCGCAGCTCGCCCGGCTTGAGCCCCTCGCTCGAGACCCCCGCGAAGCTCACGCGCGACAGGCGCATGACCGGGAAGCCCGTCGCCTCGCCCATGCGCCGGATCTGCTGGTTGCGCCCCTCGCGGATGGTGATCTCGAGCCAGGTCTTGCCCTCCTCGAAGCGGAGGAAGTGCGCGTCGGCGGGGAGCGTCTTGCCGTCGTCGAGCTCGACCCCTTCGCGCCAGCGCTCGATGTCCTTGGGCTCCATCGTCCCCTGCACCTTCACGACGTACGTCTTGGGAACGGCCTTGCGCGGGTGGAGCAGACCGTCGGAGAAGTCGCCGTCGTTGGTCAGGAGCAAGAGGCCGCTGGTGTGGAAGTCGAGCCGACCGACCGGGAAGACGCGTGCGGGGATCGCGCGCCCCTGCAAGAGCGTGCGGATCGACGGGCGCCCCTCGGGATCGTCCATGGTCGTGACGTACCCGCGCGGCTTGTTGAGCGCGTAGTACACGGGCGCCTCGGCGACCACGCGCTTGCCGTCGACCTCGACCCGGTCGTGGCGCGGGTCGGCCTTGGCGCCGAGCTCGGTGACGACGCGGCCGTTGACCCGAACCCGGCCGTCGACGATGAGCTGCTCGGCGCTGCGGCGCGACGCGATGCCGCCGCGGGCGAGGATCTTCTGCAGGCGCTCGGGCTTCATGGCGCCCTCGTTCGCGCGGCGACGGGCGGCACGCAAGGGCGGTCCGGTTTTGCTACGCTGCCGCGCCTCCGAGGTCGAACACGATGTCCGAAGCGAAGCTCTCGTCGACCCGTCGCGTCGACAAGCCCTGGGGCCACGAGATCATCTGGGCCGAGACGCCCAAGTACGTCGGCAAGATCCTGCACATCGCGTCGGGGCAGCGCCTGTCGCGCCAATACCACCGAGTGAAGGAAGAGACCCTCCGCGTGCTGGCCGGCGCGATGGATCTCGAGGTCGGCCACGACGCGACGCGCGAGACGATCCGCATGTCGGCCGGCGACACCTTCCACGTCCGCCCGGGCACCGTGCACCGGATGATCGCTGTCGAGGACACCGACGTGCTCGAGGTCTCGACCCCCGAGCTCGACGACGTCGTGCGCCTCGAGGACGTCTACGGTCGCGAGGGGACGAGCAAGCCCTGACCGCGCCGCGCGCGCGGCGGTCACGCCGGCGACAGCGGCAGCGTGAAGCGGAAGGTGGTGGTGCCGTCGGGCGCGCTCGAGGCGGCGATGCGGCCGCCGTGCGCCTCGACGAGCTCGCGCGTGATGTAGAGCCCGAGCCCGACCCCCTCGACGCGCGCGAGCTTGCGATCGGCGGCGCGCTGGAAGCGCTGGAAGAGGTGCGGGAGGAAGTCCTCGGGCAGGCCGGCCCCGTGGTTGGTGACCGACACGGCGACCTCGGCGTCGCCGCGCTCGATCGCGAGCTGGATCGGCGTCCCCTCGAGCCCGAACTTCACCGCGTTGCTCAACAGGTTGTCGAGCGCCTGCTCGACGCGGTCGGGATCGAGCGCGATGGTCGGCAGCTCCCCCTGCACGCGCAGCTCGATCACGCGATCGGGCGCGGCGAGCGACAGCCGCGACAGGCACGCGCGCACGAGCGGCTCGAGCTCGACGGGGCGGCGACGCAGGGCGAGCTGCCGCGCCTCGAGGCGCGATAGATCCAGGAGATCCTGGATCATGCGATTCAGGCGCGCGGTCGTGACCGAGATCTGCTCGATCGCCTCGCGCATGTCGTCGTTGCCCCGCGCGAGGCGCGTGAGCAGCTGGGTGTAGAGCTGAATCGTGTTCAGGGGCTGGCGCAGGTCGTGCGCGACGACCGAGTTCCACTCGGCGCGCAGGCGCTCCACCTCCTTCTCGGCGGAGATGTCCTCGAAGGCCACCACCGCGCCCGCCACCTCCCCCTCGGGGCCGAGCAGCGGGGCCGCGCGCGCGCTGATCGGGAGGCGCCCGCCGTCGGCTCCCTCGAGCAGCAGCTCGTGCGGCTCGACGCGCTCTCCCGCGAGCGCCCGGATGGAGGGGAGCTGTTCGAACGAGACCGCCGCTCCGTCGGCTTGGCGCAGCACCGCGGTGAGTGCCCCGAGCTCGAGGCTCGCCTCGCCGTGGATGCCGAAGAGCTCCTTGCCGCGCGCGTTGAACTCGCGGCGCCACGCGCCCGGACGGCCGGAGATCATGGCGATGCCCACGGGGACGTTCTCGAGGACCGCGCGCAGCTGTTGGAAGGCGACCTCACGCTCCTCCTCGGCGCGCTTGCGATCGGAGATGTCGCGGAGGAACGCCTGCCAGCGACCGTCAGGCAGGATCTTCGCGCTGACCTCGACGAGCAGACGCGAGCCGTCCTTGCGGCGGATCTCCCACTCCGACAGCAGCGGCGCGCCGGTGGCGAGCATGCGATCGCGCTCGCGCTGGAGCCGCGGGACCTCGTCGGGCTCGATCAGATCCATGATCGTCCGGCCCAGGATCTCGGCGCGCGAGTAGCCGAACATGCGGCTCGCCGCGGCGTTGGTGTCGGTGAAGCGCGCGTCGAGATCGGCGATCAGGATCGCGTCGGAGGCCTGCTCGAAGAGCGAGCGAAGCTGCGTCTCGGCGAGGTAGAGAGCGCGCTCGACGCGCTCGTGCTCGGAACGCTCCTCGATCGTCCACGGCATCGGGCGCGAGGGTAGCCGCACCGCGTCGGCGGCGCGAGCGCAGGCGTAGTCAGCGCGGGAATTGACCCCGTACGAAGAGCGAGACGAGCGGCAGGCCGGCAGACTCGATCGCCGCGCGCCCCCCCTCTTCGCGGTCGACGAGCGCGACGACCCCGGCGACGACGTAGCCGCTGGCCTGGAGCTTGTCGGCCGACTTGAGCGTCGAGCCGCCGGTGGTGATCACGTCCTCGAGGATCGCGACGCGGGCCCCTCGTGCGATGCGATCGTTCCCCTCGAGCAGGCGCCGCGACCCGTGCTCCTTCGCCTCCTTGCGAACGTAGATCGCGTCGAGCGGCCGCCCCTTCTCGAAGCTCGTCAACGAGACGGCGCTCGCGAGCGGACAGCCGCCGAGCTCCACGCCGGCCACCGCGGACACGGGCTCGCCAGGCAGCCTCGCGAGGGCGCCCAGCATCTCCACGCCGACGAGCACGTGCCCCTCGGCCGAGAGCACCGTCTGCTTGCAGTCGATGAAGAAGTCGCTGTGCCGCCCGCTCGCCAACACGACGTCGCGCTTGGCGTAGGAGCGCTCGGTCAAGAGCGCGAGCAGCCGCTCGTACGGCGTCGACACCGCCGACCTAGGCGCGCTTCTTCGCGGACGCCGCGCGGGCGCCCTTCTTGATGGCCGGGACGACCGGCGCAGGCGGCTCGCGGTGCGCCGCCTCGGCCGTCGCGGGCGAGGCGTCTTCGTCGACGGGCGCAGGCGCCGCGACGGCGACGACCGGTGCGGGGCGCGCGGGCGGCATGGGCGTGC
>JAJXTK010000637.1 GCA_021783935.1 Myxococcales bacterium
CCACCAAGGGCGTCTTGTGAGCGAGGCGCGGGTGCCGGTGGGCGTCGTCGACCTCGGGACGGGGAACCTGTTCTCCGTCCTGCGCGGGCTCGAGCGGGCGGGCGGTGAGCCGCACCTCGTCTCCTCGGCGCGCGACATCGCGGCTCACGAGCGACTCGTTCTTCCCGGCGTCGGCTCCTTCGCGGACGCGTCCAGACGCGCGCACGCGCTCGGCCTCGCAGGGCTGCTCGCGGACGCGCTCCAGGCGAATCGCGCGGTGCTCGGCATCTGCCTCGGCATGCAGCTGCTCTTCGAAGAGGGCGAGGAGGAGGGCCCGTCGCGCGGCCTCGCGCTCCTGCCCGGTCGCGTGGTGCGGCTGCGCGGGGGCGAAGGCGTGACGGTGCCGCACGTCGGGTGGCAGCGGCTCGAGGTGACCGCGCCGCACCCTCTCTTGTCGGAGCGCGAGGCGCCGTGGTTTTACTTCAGCCACTCGTATCGCGCGGAGACCGACGCCTCGTACGTCGTCGCGACCGCGCTGCACGGCGAGTCGATTCCGGCCATCGTGGCGCGAGGCCGTCTGTTCGGCATCCAGCCGCACCCCGAGAAATCGGGCGCCGCCGGCACCGCGCTGCTCGCGCGTTTCCTCACCCTCTCCTCGAGCTGAAAAAACCATGCCCATCGCCTTCGTCCCCGCCATCGATCTGCTCGGTGGCCGCGTCGTGCGCCTCCATCGGGGCGAGCGCGAGAAGTCGACCGTCTACTCCGACGACCCGGCGAAGACGACCAGCGCGTGGCGCTTCGAAGGTGCGGGGCTGTTGCACGTGGTCGACCTCGACGCGGCCTTCGACGGCGCGCAGGCACGACAGACCGACGCCATCCGGCGAATCGTCGAGGCCGCGCGCAACCTGCCGGTGCAGCTCGGCGGCGGCCTGCGCGACTTCGCCACCGTCGAGGAGGCGTTCGCGCTCGGCGTCTCGCGGGTGGTGCTCGGGACCGCGGCGGTCGAAGACCGGGAGCTCGCGCCGAAGGTCATCGAGAAGTTCGGGGTGCAGCGCGTCGCGGTGGCGGTGGACGAGGACGGCGGCGTGGTGAAATCGCGCGGCTGGACGGAGGGCACGGGCCTGGACGCGGTGGAGTTCGCGAAAGAGGTCGTGGAGTCCGGCGTGAAGCTCCTCCTCCACAGCGCCATCGCGCGCGACGGCACCCTCGCGGGCCCGGACCTCGCGGCGCTCCGGCGGGTGGCGGACGCGGTGGCACCGCTCGGCGCGTACGTGCTGTGCGCCGGCGGCATCGGCTCGCTCGACGATTTGATCGCGCTGCGCAGCGCCGCGATTCCCAACGTGGTGGGCGCGATTTCCGGTCGCGCCCTGTACGAGCGCGCGTTCACGCTGCCGCAGGCGCGCCGCGCGCTGGAGGGGCCGCAGCAGTGACGCAGAGCGCGACGCGCCTGTGCCGGCGCATCATCCCGTGCCTCGACGTGAAGGACGGCCGCGTCGTCAAGGGCGTGCGCTTCGAGGCGCTGCGCGACGCCGGCGATCCCGTCGAACAGGCGAGAGCCTACGAAGCCGCCGGCGCGGACGAGCTCGCGTTCCTCGACATCTCGGCGACCGTCGAAGCGCGCGCGACGCTGGCGGCGATGGTCGAGCGCATCGCGTCTGCGGTGGCGCTGCCGTTCCTCGTGGGCGGCGGCGTGAGGCAGGCGGAGGACGCGCGCACGCTTTTGCTCGCGGGCGCCGACAAGGTGGCGGTGAACTCGGCCGCGCTCGCCGACCCGTCGCTCATCACGCGCGCGGCCGCCTACTGCGGGGCCCAGAGCGTGGTCATCGCCGTCGACGCGAAGCGCGAGGGCGAGCGGTGGACGGTGTGGTCGCACGGTGGCCGGCAGCCGACCGGGCGCGACGCCATCGCCTGGGCGCGCGAAGCGGTCGAGCGAGGCGCGGGAGAGGTGCTGCTGACGTCGATCGATCGCGACGGGACGAAGAGCGGCTACGACCTCGAGCTGACGCGACGCATCGCGGACGAGGTCGGGGTCCCGGTCATCGCGAGCGGCGGCGCGGGGAAGCTCGACGACTTCGTGCGCGCCTTCGTGGACGGCCATGCGTCGGCCGCGCTCGCCGCGAGCCTCTTCCACTTCGGTGAGCTTTCGATTTCCCAGGTGAAGGCGCACTGCGCCGCGGCCGGCGTTCCGATGCGCTGGCCGCTCGAGACGAGGCCGAGATGAGCGACGAAAAAAGGGAGCCGCCCGCGACGCCCGACTTCGCGAAGGACGCGCGCGGGCTCGTGCCGGCGATTGTCCAGGACGCGCGCACCGGCGAGGTGCTGATGCTCGCGTGGCAGAACGCCGAGGCGCTGGAGGCGACGCGGGCGAGCGGCGAGGCGACGTTCTTCTCTCGGTCACGAAACGAGATCTGGCGCAAGGGCGCGACGAGCGGGAACGTGCAGCGCGTCAAGGCGGCGGCGCTCGACTGCGACTTGGACGCGGTGCTGCTCCAGGTCGAGCCTGCGGGGCCGGCCTGCCACACCGGCGAGCGCAGCTGTTTTCACAAGCCGCTCGAGGGCTTCGCGACGACGCGCGAGCCGCTGCGCGGGCTCGTCGAGGTCGAGCGGACCATCGCGGAGCGGCGCGGCTCGGCACCGGAGGGCTCCTACGTCGGGAAGCTCTTTGGCGACGAGACGAAGCGGCACAAGAAGGTGGGCGAGGAAGCGACCGAGCTCGTGGTGGCGAGCCTGCGGGGCCGGCGCGAGGAGATCGTGGCGGAGGCGGCCGACCTCGTGTTCCACGCGCTCGTGCTGCTGCGCTCGCACGACCTCGGGCTCGCGGAGGTCGCCGCCGAGCTCGAACGTCGCATCGGGGCGCCGCGCCGCGAGTAGTCAGCGCAAGGGCACGAGCGCGCGCACGCGCTGGCGTTCGAGTCCGTGAATCGGCGTCAGCTGTCCCGTCGAAACGTCGATGCGCAGCGCCTCTCCTCCGACCGCCTCGCCGCCGAACTCGTCCGGCGCGTGCGCGAGGAGCGTCTGCACGAGGCTCAGCCGGTCGGTGCGCCGAATCGCGAGGACGCTCCCGTCCGCATCCCAGGCGGCCGAAACGATGAGCGGCGCGCGCAGGAGCTCCCGCGTCCGTGGCCATGGAAAGACGAGGAGGAGCACGTCGTCGACCTGGAGCTGTTCGCTCGACCGTTGCAGCACCAGCGTCTCGTCGCTTCCGCGCAGGCTCGCGGCGAGGACGTCGGTCATCGGGAGCGAGCGCGTCGCGTGCGGACCGAGGCGCATCAGCATCGCGTTCGTCCGGACGAGCGCCCGGTCGCCCGCGAGCTCGAGCGGCCGGAGCGCAGCGCCGCACAGCTTCGTTGCGAGCTCGAGCGACGGCGCGTCGAGGCAGCCGGCCTTGGTCACGCTCGCCGCGTGATCGAGACCGTCGACGACCACGTCGCGATCGTCCCCCGAATCGCCGACGAACGAGACTCGGCCGCGATTGTCGATGGTGAGGCCGAACGTCTGGAACTTTCGGAACGACGCGCGCGGCGCGACGAGGCGGCGCTGGCCGTCCACGAGCGATTCGATTCGCATCTGCGGCGGATCGTCGACGACCCACGCGAGCTGCGTTCCATCGGGAGAGAAGCGGAACGCGCGCGCGTCCGCCGGCAGCGGGGCGACGCGGTGGAACGCGCCTTCGTGACCGCGCCAGAGCGCGAGGCCTCCGCCCTCCTCGACGACCGCC
>JAJXTK010000638.1 GCA_021783935.1 Myxococcales bacterium
GTGAGGTCGACGTGTCCTGGGGTGTCGATGATGTTGATGTGGTGGTCGCCCCACGTGCAGTGCGTCGCCGCGCTCTGGATGGTGATCCCGCGCTCGCGCTCGAGATCCATCGAGTCCATCTTGGCGCCGACGCCGTCTTTGCCCTTGACGTCGTGGATGGCGTGGATCCGCTTCGTGTAGAAGAGGATGCGCTCGGTGAGCGTCGTCTTGCCCGAGTCGATGTGGGCGCTGATTCCGATGTTTCTGAGCTTGGACAGGTCGGTCGTCGTCACGGCGGGCTCCGATGCCGCGGCGGGGGGAGGCGATGCGTCTCCGGCCGGCGGGGCCTGGTGGGGGCCTGGTTTGGCGCGCTCCCGTTAGCAGGCCACCGCAGATTTGCAAGGGTTGTTCTCGTTTCCCGCGGGCATTTCACGCGTCGGTCACTACCTCAGCGGCCTCACCGTCTCCTCGTCGACCTCGCCCGCGCGCGCCGCGAGCACCTCGGACAGCTGCAGCCACCCCTGCCGCTCGACGGGCGAGGTCTCGGGCGCTGCGGCCCACGCGGCGAGCATGCGCGCGTGGTTGATCAAGGCGAGCGCGTAGAGCTTCGGCACCTGCGTCTCGAGCGACGGCCAGGGGAGCGCGGCGCGCCGCACGCCGCACCCCTCGCAGCGCGTGCCCTCTGCGAGGGCGGTGGCGCTCGCGAGAAATTCGTCGCGAGCGGCCGGGTACGCCGCCTCGTCCGGGATCATGTGCACGAGCAACCCCGCGGGCAGCAAGTCGATCGCGCGCAGCCCCGGATCGAGGTCGAGCAGCTGCGGCGCCACGTAGATGGCACGCCGGCCGAGGTTCTCGACGACCAGATCGCGCGGGTGGATCGGCGTGCCCGAAGGGCGCTCGGGGATCAACAGGTCGGGCCAGCGCCGGCGCAGCTGCGCCACGCGCCAGTCCAGGTGCAGCTGCCCGGGGGAGAAGACGCGCCGATCGCCGCAGCGCCCCTCGACGCCGCAGGCGTAGAGCATCGCGCCGTTGGCGACGTCGCCGGTGACCAGCACGATCGCGCCGTCGGGCGTCGAGTCGACGAGATCGTGCGCGAGGGCGAGGCCGCGCCGGTCGTCGTGCAGATCGGTGGCCGCGGCGTGCGCCGCGAGCGGCGGCAGGAACGCGAGCCCCGCGGCGAGGCGCAGGACGGGCGCGGCGATCCACGCGCCGCCGAGGCGCACGAGCTCCTCGAGCCCGAGCGCGCCGAGCACGCCGATCGGCACCTCGGACATCGTCGAGAAGCGCTCGGCGAAGGCGAGCCCGTGCTCGTCGCCGATCGGCATCCGGTTGGCGATCGCGAAAAGCGGCCCGGCGCCGAGGACGGCGAGCGCGAGGGCAGGCCCCGCGATGCGATCGCGCCGCACGGTGACCACGAGGCCGAGCGCGGCGACGCCGACGAGCACCCACCCGAAGTGCCGCGCGACCCCCTCGCCCCAGGCGAGCGCGAGGTCGGACGGGTCGATCGCGCCCTTCTCGATGTGCGGACTGAAGAGGCCGCCGTAGTCGCGACGCGTGACCAGCGCCCAGAGCGAGCCGAGGTCGTGGACGTCCCCCCATGATGAGAACGGCTGGCGCGCGGCGAACCCGAGGAGCGCCGCGTACGCCGCGGCGAGCGGCGCCGCGAACGCGCTGACGACGAGCGCAGACGTGCGGGCATCGCGCAGCACCTCGATGGCCCCTGCCGCGTAGAGCAAGAGCGCGAGCGCCAAGGCCGCGAGCGCGATCATCTGGTGGTGCGCGGAGGCGACGCCGACCAGCGCGGCGAAGATCACCAGCTCGCGGCGGCGCCGCACGAGAGGGCGCTCCCTCGACTGCCAGAAGGCGATGGCCCGCTCGAGCAAGAGCGCGGTGAAGAGGTCGTTGAGCGGGAAGACCTCCGCGTAGTGGGAGGCCTGAAAGAACGCCTGGGAGAACGCCAGGCCGAGGGCGCCGCCGATCGCCGGTGCGCGCCCCGCCCCGAGCCGCATGGCCATGATCGCGACGAGCGCGACGGTCGCCGCGTGGCAGAGGGCGCTGAGCAGGTGGAGCCGGAAGGGGAGCTCGCCGAGGGGCAGCTTCGAGAAGAGGTGTCCGACGAGGACGTAGAGCGGGTAGCCGGGAGGCTGCGGCACGCCGAGCGTCGCGGCGCTCGAGACGAACACGGCGGAGTCGCCGAGCACGGTGAGCGTGCGCGCGAGGCGAGGAAGATCGAGGGCGAAGGAGAACAGCGCGACGAGCAGCGCGACGAGCGGGTCGGGCGTCGGCGTCGGCGTCGGCGTCGGCTCCGGCTCCGGCTCCGGCTCCGGTTTCGGCTCCGGCTCCGGCTTCGGTTTCGGTTTCGGTTTCGGCCTCGGCTCCGTTTTCGGCTCCGGCCTCGGCTCCGGCTCCGGCTCCGTTTTCGGCTCCGGCTCCGGCCTCGGCTCCTGCCTCGGCTCCGGCCTCGGCTCCGTCTTCGGCTCCGTCTTCGGCTCCGTTCTCGGCTCCGGCTCCGCGCTCGGCGGCCTGGCCAGTCGGCGACCGCCGCGAGGCTTCTTGCTCACGGAACTGCCCAAAAACAAGCCTCGCCGTTGGATCCCGCCGCGTCTGTCGCGAGCGCGCAGACTTGGCGTCTGCCCGCCTCGCCGGGCACCGATTTCGACAACCAGAAGGCGTACGGGCCGTGCCCGAGGCGGCCGAGCAGCGCGTCGGGATCGGCCGCGCGCACCTCGACCGACTCGACGTGATCGCCCGGCGTCACCGAGAAGGTCACCGAGACCCCCTCCCCCACCGAGATCTCGAGCTCCCCGGCGGCGTAGGTCGGGAGCGGCGAGCCGATCTGCACGGTCAGCGGCTGCGCCGACTGCGCCTCGCGCGCCCCATCGCCGGAGCCGCAGGCCGCGACCGCGACGAGCGCGCCGGCGGAGGCGGGGCCGAGCAGGCGGCGCACCATGGCGTCATCCTATTCGCGCCGCGCCCGGCGAACGAGCGCGCCGAGCGCCAGGGCCGAGAGCGCGATCGCCGCTGCGCCGATCGGGTGCGGTCGCGGACGGGCGACGGAGCACCCCTCTTCCGGGCGCAGCGGCGCGGGGGGGATGGCGTTGCTGCCGCACGACGTCGTGCCGCACGTCGCCTTCTCGATCTCGCGCGCGTAGGAGACCGCGCGCGCCGCGTCGACGAGCCCCGCGCCGCAGCCGTCCGGGCAGCCGGCCGGCGGCTGCTTGGCCGAGCGACGGATCACCGCGGCCGCGATCTCGGGCGGGAGCGACGGCGCGGCGGCGAACACCAGCGCGGCGAGGCCGCTCGCGTGCGCGGCGGCCTGCGAGGTGCCCGCGGCGTACGCGAACACCGGCTGCGCGCTCGCGCGCACGTACGACGTCGACCAGACCGCGCCCGGCGTCGTGTCGCCGATGGGAGCGTCGATGAACGCGAGGCCCCCCGGCGCCATCACGTCGACCCGCGCACCGAAGTTGCTGTAATCAGCCGGCGCGCCGTCGGGCCCCGCCGCCGCGACCGCGAGCACCCCCTCGAGCGCGGCCGGCACGTTCTGCGAGGCCTCGACGTGCGCGTTGCCCGCGGAGGCGACGACGAGCGCGCCCTGCGCCTGCGCCGCGAGCACCGCGTCCTGGAGCAGGCTCGAGTAGCCAGGGCCGCCGAAGCTCAGGTTGATCACGCGCGCCGGGCGCTGGTTCTGCGGCACGCCGGGCGCTTGGTGACT
>JAJXTK010000639.1 GCA_021783935.1 Myxococcales bacterium
CGACCGATCCGACCAAGGGGGTGCTCGCGGCCACGGCGGCCTTCGACTCCGCGACGGGGCTCGATCTGCACGTCGTCGATCTCTTCGCGCGAACGCGCGTCTCGAGCGTCGCCGCGTTCCCCGACACCGACGCGATTGTCTCCGACCTCGTCGTGACCCCCGACGGCAAATACGCGCTCGTCGCCGACGACGGCATGCTCGCGGGCAGCCGCATCGCCGTCGTGCAGCTCGGCGCGACGCCGACCTCGGTCGGTCTCCTCACGACGCCGTACCCGGCCGCGATGGTCATGTCGCCGTGGGGCAACTCGGCGCTCGTGCTCAACGACGATTCGACCGATCAGATCCACGTGCTCGCGCCGTCGGCGAGCGGCAGCGGCGCGCCGTGGACGATCACGGGCGAGCTCGCCTACCAGTTCGGCAAGCCGCAGATCCCCGTGAGCGCGTCGATGATCGCGCGAGGCTCGCTCGAAGGGCGCGTCTTCGTCGCGGAGAACCTCGCGGTGCGCACGATCGTCTTCACGCAGGCCGGCGCGCCGGTCGACACGGCCAAGCTCTCGTTCCCGGGAGGAAACGAGAGCATCGTCGGCATCGTCGGCGTGCAGCCTTGAGGGGCTCGCCGACCCGCCCCTGCACACGCTCGCCGGCGCACTCGCGTGCGCGGCCGTCGTCTCGGAGACCGACCGCTACGCCCGCACGCGCGCGGCCCCCTCGTCGCCCGCTCCGACGCGGGCCTGCGTCGGGCCGACCGCGTCTTCGAGGGCCGCCGCGAGCACCTCGCGGACGTCCTCGGCGAAGAGGAGCTCGAGATCGTCGCGCACCTCCTTGGGCACGTCGTCGAGATCGCGCAGGTTCTTCTTCGGCAGGATCACGCGGCGGATTCCCGCGCGGTGCGCCGCGAGCACCTTGGCCTTGATGCCGCCGACCGGGAGCACTCGACCGCGCAGCGTGCACTCGCCCGTCATGGCCGTATCGGGTCGGACGCGGCGATCGGTGAGCAGCGAGGTGAGCGCGGTGAACATCGTCACGCCCGCCGAGGGGCCGTCCTTGGGCACCGCGCCCGCGGGGACGTGGATGTGCAGGTCCCAGTGCTCGAGCGCATCGACGCCGGCGCCCGAGATGCCGAGCTCCTCGGCGTGGGCGCGCACGTAGGTGAGCGCCGCCTTCGCCGACTCCTTCATCACGTCGCCGAGCTGGCCGGTGATCTCGAGGCGCCCCTTGCCCGGCATGCGGGAGGTCTCGATGAACAGGATGTCGCCGCCGACCGGCGTCCAGGCGAGCCCGGTGGCCACGCCCGGCACCGACGTGCGCTCGGCGACCTCGCTGAAGAAGCGCGGCTTGCCGAGGTAGCTCGCGAGCGCCGCCTCGTCGACGACCAGGCGCGGGACCTTGCCGTCCTTCGCGCGCGCGACCTCGAGGGCGACCGCGCGGCACAGCTTGGTGATCTCGCGGTTGAGCTGGCGGACGCCCGACTCGCGGGTGTAGTCGCGGATCGTGGCGGCGATGGCCGAGTCGTCGACCGCGAGCGAGCCCTCGGGGATCGCGTGCTCGGCGAGCTGCTTCGGGATCAGGTGCGAGCGGGCGATGTGGAGCTTCTCGTCGGGGGTGTAGCCGGCGACCTCGATGATCTCGAGGCGATCGCGCAGCGGCGCCGAGAGCCCGCCGAGATCGTTGGCGGTGCAGATGAACAGCACCTCGGAGAGATCGAAGGGGATCTCCAGGTAGTGATCGGAGAAGGCCTTGTTCTGCTCGGGGTCGAGGATCTCGAGCAGCGCCGCCTCGGGCGAGCCGCGCCAGCCGTGGCCGAGCTTGTCGACCTCGTCGAGCAGCACGACGGGGTTCTTTACCTTCGCCTTCTTGAGCGCGTGCAGCACGCGCCCCGGCAGCGCGCCGACGTAGGTGCGCCGGTGGCCGCGCAGCTCCGCCTCGTCGCTCACGGCGCCGAGCGAGACGCGCACCAGCGGGCGACCGGTCGCGTCGGCCACCGACTGACCGAGCGAGGTCTTGCCGACGCCCGGCGGCCCCGCGAGGCAGAGGATCGTGCCGCGCGACCTGCCCGTGAGCTTGAGGACCGCCATGTGCTCGAGGATGCGGCGCTTGACCTCCTCGAGGCCGAAGTGGTCCTGGTCGAGCTTCTGCGCTACCGCGTCGAGATCGTCGCGTACCTCGGCCTTCGCGCTCCACGGCAGCTCCGCGATCCACTCGAGGTAGGTGCGGATGACGTGCGACTCGGGCGACTGCGCGCTCATCCCCTCGAGGCGGCGCAGCTCGCGATCCGCGACCTCGCGCGCCTCCTCCGAGAGCCCCGCGGCGGCGAGGCGCTCGCGCAGCTTGTCGAGCCCCTCGGCGGCCTTGTCGTCGCCGAGCTCGCGCCGGATCGCCCGCAGCTGCTCGCGCAGGATCGCCTCGCGCTGCCCCTTGCCGAGCTCGCGCTGCACGTCCGCGTCGATCTTCCGCTTCACGTCGGCGTGCGTCCGCACCTCGTCGACGAGGCCGAGCACCAGGTGCAGCCGCGCGAGCACGTCGCGCTCGAGCAGCACCTCGAG
The DNA here is from genome assembly GCA_021783935.1 of Myxococcales bacterium. GTDB lineage: Bacteria > Myxococcota_A > Polyangia > Polyangiales > JADJMO01 > CAIXWQ01. The sequence goes on from JAJXTK010000639.1 coordinate 2,544, forward strand.
CTCCTTGTCGCCCGAGAGGCCGAGCGCGGAGGCGACCTGATCGGCGAACAGCCCGGGCTCCGCGTCGGACGAGGCGACGCGCGACAGCGTGCCGCCGGTGCCGCTCGCGATCGTCACGATGCGACCGCGCAGCTCGACGCCGAGCGCGTGCGCCTCCTCGTCGTCGGCGCATACGTCCGCGAGCGGCTCGCCGTCGGCGAGCCAGAACGGATCGCTGCGCACGAGCTCACCGAGGCCGAAGCGCTCGAGCCCCTCGATGGTGAGCCGGTAGTCGCCGCCGGGCTGGCGGTGAATCTCGACGATCTTCGCGAAGGTGCCGACCGGGTGCAGATCTGCGCTCGTCGGGTTGTCCGACTTCCCGTCGCGCTGGGTGACCACGCCGACGACGTCGCCGGGGTGCACCGACTGGAGCAGCGTGATCGATCGCTCGCGCCCGACCGGCAGCGTGATCACCGTGCCGGGAAACAGCACGCCGGTGCGCAGCGGCAGGAGCGGGAACGGCGAAGGGGGCGGCGTCGCGCCACTGCGGAGGGTCGTCATCGGCTTCTCCTGGACCTGACTGATAACGCCGCAGCAGGCGCCCTGCGACGCGCACGATGGGCTATCCGGCTCGGGCATTCCCTGCGGGGGAATCCACGGTCGCAGCGGGCGCCGCGTAGGTTCGGATGCGGCGATTCGGGCGCACGTCTCGCCGCGCTCCGATCCCCGCTCGGGCACCGTCGCGACCGAAGGAGCGCATCAAGGCGCTATGCTGCAGCGAACCTCCGCGCCGCCCCCCATGCCCCGCCTACGTCCCGCGCTCCTCGCCGCCACGCTCGTGCTCGTCGGCTGCCAGCCCAAGCCCGAGGCGGTGTGCGACCACATCGACGGGCTCGTCGAGGCGACCATGAAGGTGAAGCCGACCCCGTCGCAGGCGGCCGAGGCGCGGAGCAACTGCCTCGAGCGGATGAAGGACACCGACGCGGCGTGCCGGCGGTGCGCGATGCGCGCGAAGAGCCGGGCGGACGTCCTCGCCTGCAAGTGCTTCTAGCCCGACTTTCGCAGATTCGCGCTGCCCGGTGGTCGCCTCGACGCCGGGCAGACCTAATTTCGCAGCTCGATTCTCAACTTGCCTTCGCGATTCGTGCTAGTGTAAACATGTGCACTTCAC
>JAJXTK010000640.1 GCA_021783935.1 Myxococcales bacterium
CTCGCTGGGGCTCGATCCGCAGGTCTTCGCGAGCGCCGAGCCGACCGCGAGGCGGCTGCGCTTCAAGATCCGCTGGTAGCGGCGGGCGGGCGGCGCCGCACCTTCGCCCGGCGCGCGCGCGCCCACCGACGGATCGCTCCACCACGCTTCGCGCCGCGCTAGTTGTCGACGACCGCACGTACCCAACCCCGGTTGAAACCGGGGCCTCGAGGGGAAAGCCCCTGCGGGGCTTGGAGCTTGCGAATCACCGCGCACGAGGCGCAGGCGCTCAAGGGCGCGTCCGCGAGTGGAAGGAGGCGCTCGTGTCGTGAGGGCAGGGGCTGGGAGACGATCCCCATCGAGACGTCGAGCACGAGCCCCGAGTCGAGCGTCGGCGTGTTGCCCATGCGAGCCGCGGTGCCGATCTCGCGATCGGCGCGCACGAGCGCGCGCGGCGTGAAGCCGAGGCCGTCGTGGATTTGGACGGCCTGGAGGCCGGTGACGTCGCCGACGAAGGAGGCCGGGGGCGACGAGCCGTGGTGGCTGGGGCACACGTCGATCGGCCCGCTGCGCGCGGTCGCGAGCGACGGCAGGCGGTACGCCCAGCCGCGCGATGCGGCATCGGCAGCGGCTCCGGCACCGGCATCGGCATCGGCATCGGCACCGGCATCGGCATCGGCATCGGCACCGGCTCCCGCACCGGCACCGGCACCGGCATCGGCATCGGCATCGGCACCGGCATCGGCACCGGCACCGGCATCGGCATCGGCATCGGCATCGGCATCGGCACCGGCACCGGCATCGGCTCCGGCTCCGGCTCCGGCTCCCGCACCGGCACCGGCACCGGCACCGGCATCGGCATCGGCATCGGCATCGGCTCCGGCTCCCGCACCGGAGCCCGACACCGTCGAAGCCGGCCTCGAGGTGACCCTCACCGCGCGCAAAAAGCGCCTGGCGCTCCCGTGCATGTTCGTGCTCGTCCTCGCCCGAGCGAGGCCCGTGGCTCCTTGCGTGCGACGCCCAGAGGTCCGCGAGCGTGGGGCCGCGTCAGGCGGCGCTCACGTCGCGCCACATCCCGAACAGCGCCGCCTCCAGGTTGCGGGCAAATCGCGGCGCGTCGAACACGGGGCTCGAGGCGGCGCGGTCGCGCAGCGAGCTGCGCAGGGCGGCGAGCGCCCGCACGTCCGAGGGCAGCGCGATCGCCTTGGCCACGTACTGCTCCTCGTCGTTCGCGACCCAGTCGGAGAGCCCGACCGCGCTCATGAGCGCGGCCCCTTGGCGCGCGAGCATGTCGTCGCCCGCCAGCGTCAGCGTCGGGAGCCCCATCCAGAGGGCCTCGCACGTCGTCGTTCCGCCGGGGTAGGGGAACGTGTCGAGCAGCGCATCGACCGAGGCGTACGCGGCGAGGTACGCCTCGCGCGGCATCGGCCCGTGCAGCTCGACCCGGTCAGGGGCGAGGCCCTGCGCGCGCAGGCGCGAGCGCAGCGTCTCGCGGACCTCCGCGTCGCCGAGCGCCCGCGCCTGGAGCCGCAGCCGCGCGTCCGGTCGCGCGTGAAGGATGCGGCCGAAGGCCGAGAGGACCTGGTCGTTCACCTTCGCGAGCTCCTGAAAGCAGCCGTAGGTGAAACTCCGCGCGTCGAGCGCGGGGAGCGGCGCGACGGCCGGCGCGCCCTCGGGGGGCGTGAAGCAGAGGCGGGAGTCGGGGAGATACCAGATCCGCTCCGTGAAGCGCGCACGTGCCGCCGCGGGCACCGAGACCTCGTCGGCGAGCACCCAGTCGATCTGCGGCAGCCCCGTCGTGTCGAAGTAGCCGAGCCAAGAGGCCTGCACCGGCGCTGGGCGGCGCGCGAAGATCGGGAGCCGATTGTGGGCAGTGTGCCCCGAGAGATCGACGAGCACATGGATGCCGTCGCGGTGGATCGCCGCCGCCGCCGCGTCGTCGTCGAGGCCGACGAGGGGCGTCCAGTGGGCGCAGCTCGCGCGCAAGCGACGAGAGCGGGCGTCGTCGATCGCGCGGGCCGGATAGGCGAAGAGCTCGATGCGCGCGCGGTCGAGGTTCGCGAGCACGCCTTCGAGGAAGTGAGCGACGACGTGCTCGCAGAGATCGCCCGACACCAGACCCACGCGGAGCCGTTGCGGTGCAGCCTCGCCTCGTCGCGCACCGATCGGTCGCCCGACCTCCGCGGTCACCCGAACGCCGTAGGCGCGCGCCGCCTCGAGCGACTCCTCGGCCGAGTGCGGTCGGAAGTGCAGCGAGAAGAGCAGGTTGCTGTGCACCTCGTGGCGGCCTGGGGCGAGCGCGAGCGCGGCGCGTAGCTCTCGTTCGCCCGAGGCCGGATCGCCGAGCTCCCGAAGCACGTTTCCGAGGCCGTTGTGCCCGTCGACCGAGCGCTCGTCGAGCTCGGTCGCGTGCACGAAGATCGCGCGGGCCTCGGTGAAGCGGCACGAGGCCGCCAACACCACGCCGAGCACTACGTGCGCCGCGGCGTCGCGGGGGTTGAGCTCGATCGCCCGCCGGCCGCTCGCCTCCGCCTCCGCGGGGCGTCCGATCGCATGCAGCAAGCTCGCGAGGTTCGCATGTGCCACGGCGTAGTCGGGCTTGCGCTCGATCGCGTGGCGATAGCTCGCCTCGGCCTCCGCGAGCCGCCCGAGATCCTTGAGCGCGTTGCCGAGGTTGTTGTGCGCGCGGAAGGCCGTGGGCTTGAGCTCGATCGCGCGCCGGCAGCTCGCCTCGGCCTCCGCAGGTCTGCCGAGCTCGCGCAGCACGAAGCCGAGATTCGCGTGCGCCTGCGCCTCGCCGGGTGCGAGCGCCAGGGCGTGACGGAGGTCGGCCTCGGCCTCGCGCAACCTCCCGAGCGCGGCGAGCGTGTTGCCCCGGCTCGCAAGCACCTGCGCAGCGTCGGGCCGCAGTGCGAGCGAGCGCGCATACGCAGCCTCCGCCTCGCCGAGGCGTCCGAGGCGATGCAGCACGTCCGCGACGAGCCTTTGTGCCTCGGCGTCGCCCGGATCGAGCTCGGTGACGCGTTGGAGCGGAGTGAGCGCCTCTGCGATGCGGCCGGAGACCGCCAGGCAGACCCCGAGGAAGTTCCACGACGTCGCATGCTCGGGGTGCTCGGCGACGAGCGCCCGCGCGGCCCGCTCGCACTCCGCGAGCCGCCCCTGCTCGAGGAGCGTCGAGACCGCCTTCAGCGCCTCTTGCGACGGTACGACTCGCGCCATCGCGAAGTAGTACCGCAGCTCTGCGCCTTCGTCTTCGGCGCGGCCTTCGAGTTTGGCTCACTCGACGACGCAGTGCTTGCTCGTCGCGTCGCACCGCGGGCGGTAGCCCTGAAGCCCTGCCTTGCACCGCGTGCAGCCGCCGGCGAGCGAGCAGATCTGGTCGTCGAAACTCGTCATTGCGTCGCGGCGGATCGAGATGGGCATCACGGCGACCCCGTCGCACGGCGTGCAGCAGGCCCAGTCGCGCACCACGCAGTCGGCGTCGCGCTCGCACGCCGAGATCGCGTCGGTCGGCACGTCGACGACCTCGCACTGGCCCGCGCGGCAGAAGGGGACGAGCTCGGGCGGGAGGGCCTCGGCGCTCTTGGGGCAGATCGCTGGCGGGTTCGGGCAGACGGCGCGGGCGAACGAGGCGACCGCCGTCCGCGGCATCGCTGCGTAGTCGCACTTCGTCGCGTGCTCGCCGCCGAGGCAGCAGCCGACG
>JAJXTK010000048.1 GCA_021783935.1 Myxococcales bacterium
ACGGCATATTGAACGACGGCGAGCAATGCGACGACGGCAACAATGTCGACTTCGACGGTTGTTCCTCGAACTGCACGATCGAACCCTATTGCGGCGACGGAACACTCGATCCGGGCGAACAGTGCGACGACGGCAACAAGGTCAGCGGCGACGGCTGCTCCTCGACCTGCCAAAAGGAGAGCCCCGCGGCGACCGTGGTCGACTGCGAGACGCTCGCGCCGATCACGACCGGCTCGTGCGCGGTCACCGCCGGCAGCGCCGCGCGGCGCATCCAGGGGACGATCCTGACGCCGACGACGATCTATCGAGGGGGCGAGGTCGTCGTCGACACCGCGGGCCTCATCCAGTTCGCGGGCTGTCGCAAGGACTGCGACGGCGACGCGACCTGCAAGGCGCTCGCCGACGCGGCGACGTCGATCGTGTGCCCCGACGGCGTCGTCTCGCCGGGCCTGATCAACACGCACGACCACATCACGTACACGCAAGACGCCCCGCGGGCCGACTCGGGCGAGCGCTACGAGCACCGCCACGAGTGGCGCAAGGGGCTCGACGGGCACACCAAGCTCTCGACCCCGGGGGGCGCGAGCACCGATCAGATCTCGTGGGGCGAGCTGCGCTTCCTGATGGGCGGCGCCACGTCGACCGTCGGCTCCGGCAGCGCCAACGGCCTCGTGCGCAACCTCGACAAGACCGCGCAAGAAGGGCTCAACCAGACCCCCGTCAACTTCGACACCTTCCCGCTGGGCGACTCGACGCCGCCGAGCGGCTTCCCCGGCGCCGTCGCCTGCTCGGCGTTCACGGGCATCGTCGCGGCCTCGTCGATCGCCTCGGTCGACTCCTACCTCCCGCACGTCGCCGAGGGGATCAACGCCTACGCAGAGGACGAGTTCGTCTGCCTGAGCGAGGCCAACGCCGCGAGCGACGTCGTGCTCGACAAGTCGGCGTTCATCCACGGCGTCGGCCTCACGGCGGCCGACTACGCCGACATGGCGAAGAACGGCACCGCGCTCGTCTGGTCGCCGCGCTCGAACGTGTCGCTCTACGGCGACACGGCGATCATCACCGAGGCGGCGCGCGACGGCGTCCTCATCTCCCTCGGCACCGACTGGCTGCCGAGCGGCTCGATGAACCTGCTGCGCGAGCTCCAGTGCGCCGACTCGCTGAACGCGAAGTACCTCGACCACTACTTCACCGACCGCGATCTCTGGATGATGGTCACCGCGAACGCCGCCGCGGTCACCGCGACCGACGACGTCATCGGCACGCTCGCCAAGGGGAAGACCGCCGACATCTCGATCTTCGACGGCAAGGCGCACAAGGACTATCGCGCGATCATCGACGCCGCCCCGGCCGACGTGCTGCTCGTCCTGCGCGGGGGCAAGCCCCTCTACGGCGACCAGGCCACGATCTCGTCGATCGACGCCGCCGCGGCGTGCGACGCGGTCGATGTCTGCGGCAGCGCCAAGGCCGTGTGCCTGCAGAGCGAGGTCGGCAAGACGTACTCCGCGCTGCAGACGAGCGTCGGCGCCGGCATGTACGCGGCGTTCTTCTGCGCGACGCCGCCGAACGAGCCGAGCTGCACGCCGAAGCGTCCCGCCTCGGTCGGCGGCTCGACGATCTACACGGGCGACGTCACGGCCGACGACAGCGACGGCGACGGCATCCCGAACGCCAACGACGACTGCCCGAGCGTCTTCAACCCGATCCGCCCGATGGATTCGGGCAAGCAGGCCGACGCCGACGGCGACGGCGTGGGTGACGCGTGCGACGTCTGCCCGCTCGACGCCAACACCTCCAGCTGCAAGGCCTATGATCCGAACGACACCGACGGCGACGGCGTGCCGAACGCGACGGACAACTGCCCCGCGGTCGCGAACGCCGATCAGAAGGACTCCGACGGCGACGGCAAGGGCGACGCGTGCGACCCGTGTCCGAACGCCGCGAACCCAGGCAACGCAGCCTGTCCGGGCACGATCTACGACGTGAAGAAGGGCACGATCGCGGTCGGGTCGACCGTCGCGATCACCAACGCGCTCGTCACCGCGCGCGCGACGGGCGGCTACTTCATCCAGGTCAAGGAGGGCGACAGCGGCTACGCCGGCAGCGATTACTCGGGCGTCTACGTCTACGACCCGAGCAACGCGGTGAAGGTCGGCGATCGCGTCACGCTCACGACGTCCAAGGTCGCGACCTACAGCGGCGAGGTCGAGCTCACTGCCCCCTCGACGACCGTCGTGGCCTCGGCCGGCGAGGCGCTCCCCGCGCCGATCCTCGTCGCCTCGGCCGACGTCGCGACGAGCGGCGCCAAGGCGGCCGCGCTCGAGGGGGTCGTCGTCCAGGTCGCGAACGCGAAGGTCACCGACGTCGCGCCCGCGCCGGGCACCGGCGACACCGCGCCGACCAACGAATTCGTGGTCGACGGCTCGCTCCGCGTCGACGACGCCTTCTTCCTGATCTCGCCGTTCCCGGTCGTGAACCAGACCTTCACGTCGACCACCGGCCCGCTGATGCTCCGCTTCGGCAACACCAAGCTCGAGCCGCGCAGCGCGGCCGACTACGTGTACGGCGCGCCGGCGCTCACTGGCTTCGGCCCCGCCCTCACGTTCATCGACGTCGGGCAGAGCAATTCGCAGACGATCCCGACGGCGCTCGCCGTGCGCCTCACCAACGCCCCGGCCGCCGACACCTTCGTGGCGATCGTCTCCGCCGACGCGACTTCGCTCACCGTCGTCGGCGGTGGCGTGACGATCCCCGCGGGGGCGACGTCGGCGCCGGTGCTCCTGAACGGCCTGCAGCAGGCGGCGAGCATCAAGCTCACGGCGACGCTCGACACCGCGTCGATCGACGCGAGCGTGCGCGTCATCGGGCCGACCGAGGTGCCGTCGATCGTCTCGCTCACGCCGGCCGCGGCGACGACCGCCCCGGGCGGCACCGTCGCGCTCAGCGTGAACCTCGACATGCCGGCGCCCGCGGCCGGCGCGATCGTCGCCCTCGCGCTGAACCCGCCGACCGCGGGCACCATCCCGGCGACCCTCGCCGTCCCGGCCAACCAGCTGAGCGCGTCGTTCAACTACGTCGACGGCTCGACGGCGAGCACGGCGACGGTCGCCGCGACGCTCGGAACCAGCAGCGCGAACGCGACGATCACGATCGTGGCGACGCCGTGTCACGTCGTGATCAACGAGGTCGCGTCGCGCGGCCCCAGCGCCGCGACCGACGAGTTCGTCGAGCTCTACAACTCCTGCGGCGCCCCGGTCGACGTCAGCGGGTGGCTGCTCAAGTACCGCGCCTCGGGCGCTTCGAGCGCCGAGTCGAACCTCTTCACGTTCCCCGCGGGCTCGTCGATCGCCGCGCACGGCTACTTCTTGCTGACGAGCGCGACGACCTCGTACACGAGCGTCACGAGCGACGGCAAGCTCGCGAGCGGAATCGCCGACGCGGCGAGCATCATCTTGCGCCAGAGCGCAACGACCATCGTCGACATGGTCGGCTACGGCGCGGTCGCGAACACGTCGTACGAGGGGGCCCTCGCGCCCTCGCCGAGCACGGCGGGGACGAGCCTCGCCCGCGCCGTCGACGGCGTGGACACCGACAACAACGCGAACGACTTCAAGAGCACGCATACGCCGACGCCCCGGGCGTCGAACGTCATCAACTGAGCTCTCGTTCGCTGCGAGGCGGAGCGTGAACCCGGTGGGGGCGTCGAGCGGCGCCCCCATCCGCGTCCTATGCGTCCATGCGCTGCCTTCGGGCGGCCGTCCGGCGGGGGCGCCGGCGTCGGCGCGGCGGACTTCCTCTCGCGGGCGTGTCGAGGGGCTCGATTGGCGCGAGCGACCAGGCGTCGATCGGCGCGGCGCGGGGTTGGTTGCGCGCCGCGCCCCTGGTACTGCTCACTGTCGTGCTCCCGCTCGAACGCGCTGGCCGCGAGTGGATCGTCGACGCGATGGGGTGCCCCGCGGGGCGACTGCGCGACGAGGTCTGCCTGCGCGCGCTGCTCGAATGCATCGTCGACGAGCTGTCGCTGCGCGCCGTCGAGCCGCCGCTGTTTCACGTGTTCGGCGGCGAAGGCGGGATGACGGCGCTCGTGCTGCTCGCCGAGTCGCACCTCGCTGTGCACACCTTCCCCGAGCTCGGCATCGCGACGTTCAACCTCTACTGCTGCCGGCCACGCCCCGACTGGCCGTGGGCCGAGCGGCTGGCCGACGCGCTCGACGCCGCGCGGGTGACCGTGCGCGTGCTCGATCGCGGTGACGAGTACGCCGGGGAGGGGGCTCCGTGAACGTCGGCTGCCCCTCTTGCGGTGCGAGCATCGAGTTCCGGGCGGGTAGCTCGATCGTCGTGGTGTGCCCGCACTGTCGCTTCGCGATCGTGCGCACCGATCGCGACGTCAGGACGATCGGCAAGGTCGCCGACCTCGCCGCCACGCGCTCCCCCTTCCGCCTCGGGCTGCGTGGGCGCTTTCGCGGTCTCGGCTTCACCTTCGTCGGCCGCCAGCAGCTCGATCACGGGCAGGGGCCCTGGGACGAGTGGTACGTCGCGTTCGACGATGGGCGCTGGGGATGGATCGCCGAGGCGCAGGGGCGCGTGTACGCGACGTTCCCCGAGCCGCCGCCCGGCGTGACGTTCGCGCAGCTCGCGGTCGGCGTCACGATCGAGATCGCCGGGCGCGCGTTCGTCGTCGCCGAGAAGGGGCTCGGGCGCAACGTCTCGTGCGACGGCGAGCTGCCGACGGGGCTCACGCCGGGTGCGTCGACCCACTACGTCGACCTCTCGGGGCAAGGCGGCACCTTCGCGTCGCTCGACTACGGGCGCGGCGAACAGAACGCCCCCGACGAGGCGTACATCGGCTTCGTCGTGACGCTCGAGGAGCTCGGGCTCGCCGACGTGGCGATGCCGCAAGCGAGCCCTCACGACGTCGCCGCCGTCGTGGGGGCCGCGCTCCGTTGCCCGAGCTGCGGCGGCAACCTCGAGATCCGCGCCCCGGGCGCGACGCGCCGCATCGCCTGCCCGTACTGCAGCGCGCTGCTCGACACCTCGCAAGGGCAGCTGCGCTGGCTCGAGGCGCTGGACCAGACCAAGAGCGAGCCGCAGATCCCGATCGGCAACAAGGGCTACCTCGCGCCGCTCTTGATCGGCCACCCCGGCGCCGAGATATCCGAGCCCGGCCGCGTCACTGGAGGGCTCTCCACCGAGTGGACGGTCATCGGCTACCAGAAGCGCGGCTGCGAGGTCGAGGGTGTCTGGTACTACTGGGACGAGTACCTGCTGTACGAGGAGAAGCACGGCTTCCGCTTCCTCACCGAGCAGGACGGGCATTGGAACCTCGTCTCGCCGGTCGAGGTGGCAGAGGTCGAGGAGACGCCGCGCGGCGCCGAATTCCGGGGCCGCGCCTTCAAGAAGTTCAGTGACGTAGAGGCCTACGTCGTGCGCGTGCTCGGCGAGTTCTACTGGGAGGTGCGCCTGCGCGAGCAGGCCTCGGCGCAGGACTTCATCGAGCCCGATCTCGGCCTGGTGCTCTCGCGCGAGTACATGCGCGGCGACGACGGGCGCGAGGAGATCCAATGGTCGCTCGGCCACTACGTCGACGGCGCCAAGCTCTTCGCCGCGTTCGGTGTGAAGGGGGCCCCGCCGATCGCGCGCGGCGTCGGCGCGAACCAGCCGTCCCCGGCGCGGGCGAGCGCACGCTTCGTCAACCTCACGGCTGCCGTGCTGGTCGGGCTGTCGCTCGTGACGTTCATGGTCCTCTCGGCCACCGCGCACGGCACGACGCCGGTCGCGACCTCGATCGCGCTGCCGCTCCCGCCTCCCGAGAAGCTCGAGGAGCCGCCGCCCGCCGAGCCCGGCCAGCCGGCGCCTGATCCGGCCGACGTGAACAACGAGCCGGCGTGGTTCAGCGAGCCCTTCGAGGTCGCGGCGCCGGGGCAGGTCGAGGTGTCGATCACCAGCGACGTCGACAACAGCTGGCTCTGGGTCGGCGGGGCGCTGATCCACGAGGCCTCGGGCACGGTGAAGGAGTTCGAAGTCGAGTCGAGCTACTACTCCGGCGTCGAGGATGGCGAGGCCTGGAGCGAGGGCGCGCGCACCCGTTCGGCGAGCGTCGGGGCGAGCACCCCCGGCACCTACGTGCTGCGCCTTCAGCCGCAGCGCGACACCCCCGCCAGCTGCGCGAAGTTCGGGACGCGTTGCGCGACCTCGATGAGCGCCAAGGTCGTCGTCGGCGAGGCGACCCTCTGGCCGGGCCTGCTCGCGCTCGCGGTCATCGCGCTCGGCCCGCTCTTCGCGTTCCTGCGAGCGCGAAGCCTCGAGGTCGCGCGCTGGAACGAGTCGAACGTCGGCTCGCCGTACGCGTCTTCTTCCTCGGACGACGACTGATCGGAGGTCCCCTTGGCGCGCTGGCTCTACGTCCTGGTCTCGCTCTCGACGCTCGGCGGCTGGGTCGCGATCGACAAGACCGGCTGGTCGCCGACGGCGTCGACGTACACGATCCCCCCCTCGGTGCGGCACTCGCCGGGCGGCTATCGGAGCTTCCACTTCTGGCACTCCGGCTTCCAGGCCGGCAAGTAGAGCGCGCGTGTCGGCGAGCGACCACGGAGCTTCGACCAGCGTGCACGCGAGCGAGCCCCGGGAGGCGGCGCCCCGCCCGATCCGCAGGATCTGGGGCCCGCCGCCCGCCGTCCCGAAGGAGCCGGTCGAGCCGCCCGCGCGCAAGGCGGCCGTGTCGTTGCTGCTGCTCACCGTGCTCGTCATCGCCACGTGCGGCCTCGTCTACGAGCTGCTCGCCTCGACGCTCGCGAGCTTCGTGCTCGGCGACGCCGTCACGCAGTACTCGACGGTCATCGGCGTCTACCTCTCTGCCATGGGGCTCGGCGCGTGGCTGTCGCGCTACGTGAACGAGGCGGTCGCGCGCACGTTCGTCGACGTCGAGATCTCGGTCGCGCTCGTCGGCGGCCTCTCGGCGCCGGTGCTCTTCTTCGCCTTCGCGCACCTGTCGTGGTTCCGCCTCGCGCTCTACCTCGTGGTGCTCGTGATCGGCGCGCTCGTCGGGATGGAGATCCCGCTCTTGCTGCGCATCCTGCGCGAGCGCTTCGAGTTCCGAGACCTCGTCGCCCGCGTGCTCACCGTCGACTACCTCGGCGCGCTCGTCGGCTCGCTCGCCTTCCCCATCTTCTTCGTCCCGAAGCTCGGGCTCGTGCGCACCTCGCTGGTGATCGGCGCAATCAACGCGGCGGTCGCGATCACCTCGACGTCGCTCCTGCGCGGCTCGCTGCGATCCGTCACGGGCCTGCGCGTGCGCGCCGGGATCGTGCTGGGCGTGCTGATCGCGGGCATCGTCGCGGCCGATCGGCTCACGCTGCTCGCGGAGGACGGGATGTACGCGGACGAGATCGTCTACGCGAAGCAGACCCCCTACCAGCGCATCGTCATCACGCGCGGCAAGGGCTCATTTCAGCTCTTCCTGAGCGGCAACCTGCAGTTCTCGAGCGCCGACGAGTACCGCTACCACGAGGCGCTCGTCTGGCCCGCGGTGTCGGTGCGCGCGCGCGACGGCCTGCCCACGCGGGACGTGTTGGTCCTCGGCGGCGGCGACGGTCTCGCGGTGCGCGAGCTGCTCCGCGTACCCGAGCTGCTCCGCGTCACGCTCGTCGACCTCGATCCGGCGATGACCCGGCTCGCGCGCACGATGCCGCTGCTTCGCGCGCAGAACGAGGGCGCGTTCGACGACCCGCGCGTGCACGTCGAGACGGCCGACGCGTACGTGTGGCTGTCGGATCCGGTCAACGCCGCCAAGCGCTACGACCTCGTCGTCGCCGACTTCCCCGACCCGAACCACTACGCGCTCGGCAAGCTGTACACCACGCGCATCTACCGATGGATGCGCGAGCACCTCAGCGGCGGCGGCGTGCTCGTCGTGCAGTCGACCTCGCCGCTCTTCGCGCGCAGGTCGTACTGGTGCATCGCGCGCACCATCCAGGCGGCGGGGCTCGCCGTCGCCCCCTACCACGCGCTGGTTCCGAGCTTCGGCGAGTGGGGGTTCGTGCTCGCGCGCGAAGGAGCCCTCGAGGCGCCGACCACGCTCGCGCCGTCGACGAGGCCCCGGCGCGCGCTCGACGACGCGTCGCTCCGCGCGCTCTTCGTGCTGGGGCCCGACATGGGAGCGGAGCCGGTCGAGATCAACCGGCTCGATAACCAGGTGCTCGTCCACTACTACGAAGAGGACTGGCGCAAGTACCTGTGAGCCCGCGGGGCCGCGTCGCCCGCGCGAAGTGGTAGGCTCCGCGCCCCATGATCCCCGTGCGCGATCGCCCGACGAGCTGGTGGCTCTCGATGCTGAAGCGGCGCCGCGAGCGCATGTACGACGAGCAGCTCGCGCTCGACACGCCGATCGCGTGGTCGTCGGAGTCGGAGCGTCAGGCTGCGATCGCGTTCTTCAACGCGGCCTATCGCGCCGAGGAGTCGGGGCTCCGTCAGGCGCACGAGCTCGCCGACCAGATCGCCGCGTGGGATCCCGAGCTCGCCGAGTGCCTGCGTCTCTACGGCGACGAGGAGGGGTGGCACCGCGAGCTGCTCACCAAGTTCCTCGCGTGGATCGGCGGGGACGTACGCCCGATGGGGCGCGTGACGGGGAGCTTCTACCGCCTCTACGCCCGCGCTGATCGCGTGGAGACGATCGTCCTCACGAACCTGATGTTCGAGACGATCGGCTCGACGACCTACCGCCTCGCGCTTCGCAACGCGACGCACCCGGCCGTGCGGCAGATGCTCACGATCCTGACGCGCGACGAGTCCTTCCACGTGCCGCTCAACGTGCACTTCCTCAAGCTCGTGCTGGCGCGCGCGCCGACGCTCTCGCGCGTGCGGCTGCGCGTGCTCTTCCGCCCGATCTACTGCGCCCTCGTCGCCTCGGCGGCCGCGAGCCGCCGCCGGGCGCTGGCCTTCGATCGCATCCCGCTCCGCGTGCTCGCCAGAGCGTACGCCGAGCAGCTCGGGCGGCTGTTCGCGGCGGAGCCGTCCCTGGGCTTGTCGGCGCCGCGCCCGCTGCTCTTCGCGCTCGGCCTCCGTCGCGCCGATCTCGCGGGCGGCGACGAGCTCGCGGCCGCCAGCGTCGCGGCGGCCGAGGCCGCGGTCGATCGCGCGCGCGTCGAGGTCAGCGCGCTCTAGCGATGTCCGGCCCGTCGCGCAGGGAGCTGCTCACGACGCTGCTCGGCGCCTCGGCCGCGCTGGCCGCGTGCCGCAAGCCCCCGACGCGTCCCGCCGGCGAGCTGCTCGCGCCCGATCTCGAGCGCGCGCACCGGCTCGTGCGCGACGGGGCCCCGTTCCCGCGAGAAGGGGTGCGCGAGGAGCGCACGCGGGTGGCGGTCGTCGGAGGAGGCCCGGCCGGGCTGTCGGCCGCGTGGCGGCTGGTGCGCGGCGGGCTCGACGGCGTCGACGACGTCCGCGTGCTCGAGCTCGAGGCGGTCGTGGGGGGCACCTCGCGCAGCGGCGAGTGCGACGTCACGCGCTATCCGTGGGGCGCGCACTACGTGCCCGTGCCGGTGCGCGAGGCCCGCGCGCTCGCCACGCTGCTCGATGAGCTCGGCGTCGTCGAGGGGCGCGCGCGCGACGGCTCGCCGATCATCGCCGAGGGGGTGCTCTGCCGCGCCCCCGAGGAGCGCCTCTTCCACCGCGGCCTCTGGTACGAAGGGCTCTACCTCTACGACGGCGCCTCGCACGACGACCTCGCGCAGCTGCGGCGCTTCCGCGAGGCGATCGGCGCGTGGGCGCGCGTTCGCGACGCGAAGGGGCGCCGCGCGTTCGTCACTCCCATCTCTCATGCGAGCGACGACGTTGCCAGTGGCGAGCTCGACGGGCGATCGATGCGCGCGTGGATGGACGAGCGTGGCTTCACCTCGCCGAGGCTGCGCTGGCTCGTCGACTACGGCTGCCGCGACGACTACGGCCTGTCGAGCGAGGAAACGTCGGCCTGGGCCGGCGTCTTCTATTTCGCCGCGCGCCTCGGCGAGACCGGGCGATCGGCGCCGCTCATGACGTGGCCCGAGGGGAACGGTCGCCTCGTGCGCCACCTCGCGGGCGTCGCCGGCGCGCGGCTGCGGACAGGGTGGATCGTGCGCAACGTCGTGATCCGTGGCGAGCGCGAGGTCGCCGTCGAAGGGTGGGACGCCGCAGGCGCCCCGGTCCGCGTGGTCGCGGAGCGCGCCATCGTCGCGACGCCGAGGTACGTCGCGCGGCGCATCGTCCCGGCGCTCGCGGAGGCGATCGCCCGCGAGCCTGGCGCGGCGTCCGACGAGGCGCTCGCCTTCGACTACGGCGCGTGGGTCGTCGCGAACCTTCACCTTCGCGATCGACCGAGCGCGCGCGGCTGCCCCTTCGCGTGGGACAACGTCTTGTTCGACAGCCCGTCGCTCGGCTACGTGGTCGCCACCCATCAGACGGGGCTCGATCACGGCGCAACGGTGTGGACCTGGTACTACGCGCTGACGCAGCCCGGCCGCGAGGCGCGCGAGCGGCTGCTCTCGGCGACGCGCGAAGAGTGGGCCGACGTCGCGCTCGCCGACCTCGGCCGAGCGCACTCGGACCTCGGCGGTCTGGTCGAGCGCGTCGACGTCTTCCGTTGGGGCCACGCGATGGTTCGCCCGCGCGTCGGAGCTGGCGCCGCGCGACGCCGGCGCGACGGCGCGCGGTCGAGCGGGCCCGTTCATCTCGCGCACACCGACCTCTCCGGTGTGGCGCTCTTCGAGGAGGCGCAAGATCACGGCGTCCGCGCCGCCGAGGAGGTGCTCGACGCGCTTGGCGTTCGCTCGCCGTCGATGCGATGAGCTCGGTCGCCCGCCGGAAGGTCTCTGCGCCGGCGGGCCCCGAGGACTACCGCAGCGCCTTCGCGAGCGAGGCCGCGTCGCCGCGGGGAATGATCGCGTCGACGCCGACCTCGGTCAGCGCGGCGTGCTCTTCGGCGTCGATGTCGCTCCACACGATGACGCGCGTGCGCTTGGTCGCCTCGTCGCGCTGCAGCGCCGTGGTGAGCTTGCGCACCTCGACGCCGGGGACCCCGAGGTCGACGATGAACGCCTCAGGCGGCTCCTTGGCCGTGGCGATCAGCGCGTCGAAGACGTCTTCGTACACGCGGACGTCGAAGCCCTTGCCCTTGAGGTTGCGGGCGAGCGAACGCGCGACCGACTTGTCGGACTCGAGCACGTGCACGCGCCGCCGAATGGTCGCGAGATCCGCCGGCACCGGCATGCCGGCGCTCTGGCAGAGGGCCCGCGCGTCTTCGGCTCGGACGCGCAGCAGGCCGCCCGGCGAGGTCAGCGCGTTGAGGCGCCCGGTGCGGACCCAGTAGTAGACGGTCTTAGGGTGTACTTGCAGCATCGCCGCCACTTGGGCGAGACGCAGCAGCTTGGGGGGCTGGTCAACCACCATTGTCTTCTATTCCGTGTGGTTCAGAGTGACAACAACGGACTGCGGATGCGAGTTCCCGTCTTTCGACTGACGTGTACTTGATCGGCGCGCCGGGGCGGGTCCGGGGGGAGGCTCCGGTCACCTCTTGTGATGCGCGCTAGCGTGATTCTGAATCTCGGCGAAGCGAGCGCGTGTGTGAAAAACAGTTCGACTCGCCGCCACCGCCCACATTCAAAATGGGCGTTGATCGAGCCCGAATGTCTCCCGTCGCTGGGCGCGGGGCAGCGACGAGCGCGGCCATTAGTTGAGCACCGGGCGCGTGCCGCCGCGATAGGACGCCGGTGCCTCCGAGAGGAGCGACTCGATGGCGATCAGCAGCTCGGCTCGCCGAACCGGCTTGTCGATGCGGCCCACCCACGGCGGAAGGTCAATCTCGTCGAGCTCGTCCTGGGTCGCCACGAGCACGGCGCGAGCGCCTTGCCCGCCGCGTGTGTGGCGGAGCTCGTCGAGCAACAGGCGCGCAGAGACGTCGGGAAGACGCGCGTTGACGACCGCGATCGAGATCGTCTGCTCGCGCGCGAGGTCGAGCGCCTCCTCGCCCGTGCTCGCGAGCACGACCTCGAACTCGTCGGCGAGGGCCCGGGCCGTCGCCCGCAGCACCCGATCGTCAGGGTCGACCAGCATGACGGTCGGCTGCGCGTTGGTGCGCGCGCGCACCTCGCGCGCCGCCCCGAGGGGGACCAACGCGCGCTGCTCGCGTGGAACGCTGAGCTCCAATCGCGCCCCGCGCGCGCCGACTCCTAGCACGAGATCGGCGCCGAAGAGCCGAACGGCGTCGCGCAGCGCCCGCAGTGATCCGCTCGGCGGTGCCTCGTGCGTGGCGCTCGCCCGGAAGCGTCTGGCCGAGGTCGCCTCGATGGACACGACGTTGGTGGTCGGCTCCTCGCGGACCGAGACGCGCAGCTTGTGGAGCCCCTCCCCCTCGGCGTGCTCGTCGACCATCGCGAGCGCGTGGACCAAGGCGCCGGCGAGCGCCCGCGCCAAGCGCGCCCGCGGCGCCACGACCGGCGCGAGCGGCCGGGGCTCGTCGCGCTCGACGTGGGCGCGCAGGCCGATCGCGCCGCCGAGCACGCGCAGGACCTGATCGATGAGCGCGCGCACGTCGAGCGGCACGGGCAGGTCGGAGGCCTCGGCGCGCGCGAACAGCCCCGCGTCGCGGAGCGCCGCGGCGAGATCGTCGAGAGACGCCATGCAGTCGTCGAGCAACGTCGCGCCGTCTGGCGAGAGGATCGGCTCCGCGATCGAGCGGAAGGCCTCCAGGTCGAGGGCGAGCGCCGTGAGCGGCGCCTCCACGCGGCGGACGATGCCGGTGAGCACCTGCGCGAGCACCTGGCCGTCGGCGAGGTGGGCGTCGCGGGCGAGCGCGCGCATGCTCGCGCGATCGATCGCCGCACCGAGCGCGCGATCGTCGATCCCGACCAGCACCTCGTCGGCGCCGAGGGCCAACGACGTCTCGGCCTCGTCTTCGCTCGCGGCCACGACGACGACGCCGTTGGTCGGCACCTTGCGCCGGGCGAGGGCGATCTCGCGCTCGAGGATCGCGTCGGCGGCGTACGAGACCGTGGTCGCCGCGGCGCGCGGGAGCGTGCGTGCGAGGCGCTCGCGCGCCACCGCGACCGACTCTCGACGGGTCACCAAGATGATGACGTTGGCTTGGTTCACGCTGCGCCTCGCCGCGGGCCGCGCGGCCGATCGGCGACGCCGCCGATCGTGGCCTTCGACTCGCGCCAGCCGTGATGATCGGTCGATTCGCCACGCGCTGCCAGCGTCTCGATGGTCTCGCGACGCGACGGAATGCCCGCGCCGTTCAAGGGGTGATGCCGAGCCACTCGAAGAGCGTGGAGCGGAGCGCGTCGTAGTCGTCGACGCGGGCGTCCGCGACGCTCGGCGTCAAGCGCGATCCAGGCAGAAATCCGTCGAATCGAACCGCGCGCAGGCCGGCTTCGTGCGCGCCGACGACGTCGGCTGCCTCCGAGTCACCCACATGTACGAGGTCGGACGGCGAGACGCCGAGGCGCTGGGCGGCGAGCAGGAAGATGCGCCGATCGGGCTTGGCGAACCCGAGCTGCCCCGAGTCGAGCACGGCGCGGAAATGGCGCGCGATGCCGACCTCCTCGAGCAGCTCACGCACGCGCCCCTCGCTGTTGGAGGTGACGCACATCGGCACGCCGCGCGCGCCGAGCTCGGAGAGCAGCGCGCGCGCCGACGCGGGCACCTCGCGCCACAGGTTCCTCGTGGGCTGCGCCCGCCAGAGCTCCTCGACGGCGTCGACGACCGACGGCGCGTCGGGCGCGCTCGCGTGCCACGCAGCGCGGACGAGCGTGCTGACCAGCGCGCGCCAGGCCCCCTCGTGCCCGCGTCCCGCGGCGATCGCGGCGTCGAGCGCGTCGTAGGCCCCGAGGAGCGCAGCGGCGAGGGCCCGCTCGTCGAGCGTGGCCGCGCGCTCGCGCGTGCGCAGGCGGGCGGCGAGCTCGGCGAGATCGAGGCCCGCGAGGACGTGGCCGTAATCGAACGAGATGGCGCGCACGGAGGGCATCGGTGGCGCGGTCCATAGCGCAACGCGCCGCACGCAGCGAAGCTCGCCCGCAGCGCTCTGGTGGCCCCGCTCGCACCGAGCCGCGCGCCGGTCCCTTGCGCGCTCTTGTCGTGGGCGTCGCCCAGCAGGCTGTGGAGTCTCTCCGAGACCGGCCGATCCTCTCCCGGCTCACGCCGCGATTTCCCGCGCGATCGACCACAGCCTGCGGACGGTCACAGCTTCCGCAGGCCGCTTCTCAACGGCCTGCAAGCCGCGTCGAGGGAACGACGGACGCTCCCGCCGTCGACGGAAATCGGCTCCGCCCCGCGGGCGCGCCGCGAATCGGTACGTACGATGGAGGCGTCGCACCGTGCACGACCCGAGGGGCGTGCCGAACGAACGGGGGTTCTTCGATGGTGAAGGGAACGCTGTTCCTGATCGACTGGGATCCGGCGTGCGCCGAGGCGCGCGCCGACCGCCTGCGGCAGCGCGGCTTCCGCGTCGAGGTCGAGAGCAACAACGGAGGGCGCGCTTATCGCCGCATCCGCACCAGCATGCCCGACGCGATCGTCGTCGATCTGCGCAAGAAGCCCGCGCACGGCCGGGAGGTGGCGAGCGCGCTTCGCGGTCTGCGCGCTACGTGCGAGGTGCCCATCGTCTTCCTCGAGGAGGCCGACCAGCGCGAGCTGACGCGCGCTCGTGTGGCCGACGCGCTCTTCGCGGATGAGGACTCCGTGGACGATGTGCTCGACGCCGCCCTCGAGCAGCGCGCGTCGCGAACCACGCTCGTCCCCTCGCCCCACCGCCGGCGCGCCGCGGCCGTGTGAGCTACAGCTCGGCGCCGCACTTCTCGCAGGCGCTCGCCGACTCGTCGTTCAGCGCCTTGCAGGCGCGGCAGCGGACCTTCACCGTCTCATCGGCCGCGGCAGCCGTGGCGTCGACGTGCTCATCCGTCGCCGCCTCGCGCCGCCGCCGCTCCTCGAACGCCTGGCGCTCGGCGTACAGCTGCGCCATGCGCTCGTCGTGCGCGGCGCGGCGTTGGTCCTCTGCGCGCCCCGCGAGCATGCGCAGCAGCAGCCACGCGACGCCGAGCGCGAGGATCAACCACATGATCGGCGGAAACGACATCGGCGCCCTCCTGATCGGCTGGGGATCGCGGCTCACGTCGCGGCGAGCACGCTGACCACGCTGCGCCGGAACGCGACCTCGTCGGGCGCGAACAGCTCGCCCGTGCGCGCGCGCAGCCGGGGCGCGTCGCGCTCGAGGTAGCGCTCGTAGGCGCCGTGCGTGCGAAAGCGGTAGCTCGCGCGGAAGCGGCGCTCGTCGAGCCGCAGCAGCTCGGCGCCCCGCACCCCTGCGCACGCGCGCACGGCGCCGAGGTGCTCGCCGATCATCCACGCGTGGTAGCGCGCCGCGACGTCGGCGCTCGCGGTCTCGGCCTCGACCTCGTAGGCGACCGGTCCGCGCTTGTGCGCCGCGATCGTGCGCGCGAGCTCGTGGAGATCCGAGAAGCGCAGATCGACCGCCTCGGGCGCCGGCTCGCTGTCGCCGGGGCGCGGCACGTACGCGGTGCGGACCCCGCGTGCGCCGGCCGGCAGCAGGTCGTAGTCGTCGAAGGCCGAGACGTGGATCCAGTGATCGAGCTCGTAGCCGCGGGCGATCACCCGCGCGATGGCCGCGTCCCAGGCGCGATCGGTCGGCTTGTAGGCGCCCAGCTCCTCCGCGGTGACGCACAGATCCCAAGGGCGCCCGAGGCGTCGCTCGACGTCGAGCTGGTGGACGACGTCGCAGTTGGAGATGACGCCGAGATCGACCACGCCGCCGAGCAGACGCAGCGCGGCGACCGTGTCGTCGAAGAAGGGCAGCTCGCCGAACGCGCGCGCCCAGCTCGACAAGCGCGCGGCGTCGAGCTCGGGCCGCAGCACGTGCCCCACCTTCGTCAACACGTCTCGGTAGGAGCTGAAGGGCGCGCCGCGGTGCGAGGGGCGCTGCAGCCGGATGCTCTCCGCCAAGAATTGCGGCATGCGCGTCGCCTCGACGCCGAGCGTCGTGAGCCCCTTGGCCCAGTCGACCAGGGTTCCGAAGCAGTCGAAG
This sequence comes from Myxococcales bacterium, assembly GCA_021783935.1. Lineage (GTDB taxonomy): Bacteria > Myxococcota_A > Polyangia > Polyangiales > JADJMO01 > CAIXWQ01. Next base: position 16,064 of record JAJXTK010000048.1, read on the forward strand.
GTCACGAGGTCGACCTTTGCGAGCAGTTTCGCTTCGTCGAGGCCTTGGCGGGACGGGGCGGCCATGGGGTGTCAGGATTAGCGGGTGGAGGTCGCGAGGAGAAGGGGGCCGACGCGGCCGTGGCGGACGGGTGCATCGGCGCTCGCCTGCCGACGTCCAACGATCGTGCGTCGCCCCTTGCTCCTCGCGCTCGCCCTGGCCGTCCCGACGCTCGCCT
>JAJXTK010000641.1 GCA_021783935.1 Myxococcales bacterium
ACGACTGGGCGAGCTACGAGGAGTTCTCGCGCACCATCGACCAGGAGGCGCACGCAGAGGGCACGCTGCGCGGGCAGTGGGAGCTGAGGCCCGCCGGCGCGCCGGTGCCGCTCGAGGAGGTCGAGCCCGCCGACGAGATCGTCAAGCGCTTCGCCACCGGCGCGATGTCGTTCGGCAGCATCTCGAGGGAGGCGCACGAGAACCTCGCCGTCGCGATGAACCGCATCGGCGGCCGCTCGAACACCGGCGAGGGGGGGGAGGACCCCGCGCGCTTCGCCGACGAGCGCCGCAGCGCCATCAAGCAGGTCGCCTCGGGGCGCTTCGGCGTCACCGCGCACTATCTGGTGAACGCCGACGAGCTGCAGATCAAGATGGCCCAGGGCGCCAAGCCCGGCGAGGGGGGGCAGCTGCCGGGGCACAAGGTCGACGCGATCATCGCGCGCGTGCGCCACTCGACGCCGGGCGTGACGCTCATCTCGCCGCCGCCTCACCACGACATCTACTCGATCGAGGACCTCGCGCAGCTCATCTTCGATCTGAAGAACGTCAACCCGCGCGCGCGCATCAGCGTGAAGCTCGTCGCCGAGGCCGGGGTCGGCACGATCGCGGCCGGCGTCGCCAAGGCGCACGCGGATCTGATCCTGATCTCGGGGCACGACGGCGGCACCGGCGCCTCGCCGCTGACCGCGATCCACCACGCGGGCTCGCCGTGGGAGCTCGGCCTCGCCGAGGCGCAGCAGGTGCTCGTGATCAACGGCCTGCGCGGGCGCGTGCGGCTGCAGGTCGACGGGCAGCTCAAGACGGGGCGCGACGTCGCCTTCGGCGCGCTGCTCGGCGCCGAGGAGTTCGGCTTCGCCACCGCGCCGCTCGTCGCCAGCGGCTGCATCATGATGCGCAAGTGCCACCTGAACACGTGCCCGGTCGGCGTGGCGACGCAGGACCCCGAGCTGCGCAAGCGCTTCCCCGGCAAGCCCGAGCACGTGATCCACTACATGTACTTCGTCGCCGAGGAGCTGCGGCGGATCATGGCGCGCCTCGGTCTGCGCAAGGTCGACGAGATGGTCGGCCGCGTCGACTGCATCGCGCCGCGCGCCGCGAAGCCGGGCGAGCGGGGGCTCGCGGGCAAGCGCGCGCGGCTCGACTTCAGCGAGGTGCTGCACCGTCCGCGCGAGGCGGCGTCGACCGCCGTGCACTGCGTCGAGGCGCAGGATCACAACCTGCGCGGCGTGCTCGATCACGGCCTGATCGAGCGGGCCGAGGACGCGCTCGACGGCGGCGCGAAGGTCGTCCTCGACGTGAAGCTTCGCAACCGCGATCGGGCCTTCGGCTCGATGCTCAGCGGTGAGCTCGCCCGCCGACGCGGCGCCGAGGGGCTCGACGACGACACCATCACGGTGCGCGCGCGCGGCAGCGCCGGGCAGTCGTTCGGCGCCTTCGCGATGAAGGGGATCACCCTCGAGCTCGCCGGCGACGCGAACGACTACGTCGGCAAGGGGCTCTCCGGCGGCGTGCTCGCGATCCGGCCGCCCGAGGGCTCGCCGTTCGCGCCCGAGGAGCAGGTCATCGTCGGCAACACCGTCCTCTACGGCGCGACGAGCGGCCGCGCGTTCTTCAACGGGCGCGCGGGCGAGCGCTTCGCGGTGCGCAACAGCGGCGCGAGCGCGGTCGTCGAGGGCACGGGTGATCATGGCTGCGAGTACATGACCGGCGGTGCGGTCGTCGTGCTCGGCACCACGGGGCGCAACTTCGGCGCGGGCATGAGCGGCGGCGTCGCCTTCGTCTTCGACGAGGACGCCCAGTTCGTCGGCCGGTGCAACAAGGAGATGGTCGCGCTCGAGACGCCGAGCGAGCCGGAGGCGGCGCAGCTGCGCGCGCTGGTCGAGGAGCACGCGCGCCGCACCGGCTCGCCCAAGGCGAAGGAGCTGCTCCAGAGCTGGGAGGCGGCGCTCACGCGCTTCGTGAAGGTGATGCCGAGCGAGATGAAGCGCTTGCTCGCCGATCGCGCGCGCCCCGAGACCGCGGGCATCCCGCTCGGCAACGAGCCGTCCCCCTCGAAGCCGTACGTGCCGACGGGCGCGTGGACGCGAGGCGGTCCGAGCTCGCGCGGCGACATCCAGGCCTGAGCGGCCCCCTCGAATTCCCTCGGTCTGCGGAGCACACGATCATGGGCAAAGCGCGCGGCTTCCTCGAGATTCGCAAGCACAAGAACGACTACCGGCCCGTCGCCGAGCGGGTGCGCGACTTCGGCGAGGTCGAGCTGCCGATGGCCCTGGCCGAGCTGCGCGATCAGGCCGCGCGCTGCATGGACTGCGGCGTTCCCTTCTGCCATCAAGGCTGCCCGCTCGGCAACCTGATCCCCGAGTGGAACGACCTCGTCATGCAGGGGCGCCTCGCCGAGGCCGCGCGCTCGCTGCACTCGACGAACAACTTCCCCGAGATCACGAGCCGCGTCTGTCCCGCGCCCTGCGAGGCCTCGTGCGTGCTGAACCTCGAGGCGCCCGATCCGCACGCTCCCGCGCAGAGCGTGCCCGGCTACGGCGGCCCGGTCTCGATCAAGAACGTCGAGCGCGCGATCGCCGACCACGTCTTCGCGAGTGACCTCGCGCCGCGCCCGGCCGAGCACCGCAGCGGGCGCCGCGTGGCGATCGTCGGCTCGGGCCCCGCCGGGCTCGCCGCCGCGCAGCAGCTCGCGCGACGCGGCCACGAGGTGACCGTCTTCGAGAAGGCCGATCGCCCGGGCGGCCTGCTCCGCTACGGCATCCCTGATTTCAAGCTCGACAAGGGGGTCCTCGAGCGGCGCATCGAGCAGCTGAGGGGCGAGGGGGTCCGCATCGAAACGTCGGTGAACGTCGGCGTCGACGTGTCGCCGAACGAGCTTCGCGCACGCTTCGATGCGCTCGTGCTCGCGGGCGGCGCCGAGCGCCCGAGGCCGCTCGCGGTGCCCGGCGCCGACCTCCCCGGCGTGCACTACGCGATGGAGTTCCTCACGCAGCAGAACCGCCGCGTGGCGGGCGGCGAAGTCCCCGAGGCCGACGCGATCCTCGCGACCGGCAAGCGCGTCGTGGTGCTCGGCGGCGGCGACACGGGCAGCGACTGCATCGGCACCGCGGTGCGCCAAGGGGCCGCGAGCGTGCTGTCGCTCGAGCTGCTGCCGCGGCCGCCCGATCGGCGCGCGCCGAACAACCCGTGGCCCGAGTGGCCGCTCGTCTTGCGCACCTCGTCGTCGCACGACGAAGGGGGCGAGCGCGAGTTCGGGGTGATGACCCAGCGGGTGCTCGCGGGCGACGACGGGCGCGTCGGCGCGATCGTCACGGTGCGCGTGACCCCGAAGCAGGGGCGGCTCGAGGAGATCGCCGGCAGCGAGCGCCAGCTCCCGTGCGAGCTTCTGCTCTTGGCGATGGGCTTCCTCGGCCCCGTGCAGGGTGGGCTCTTGCAGCAGCTCGGGTGCGTGCTCGACGCGCGCGGCAACGTGGCGACCAAGGCGGGGCAGACGAGCGTCGCGGGGGTCTTCGCCGCCGGCGACATGGCGCGCGGGCAGTCGCTGGTCGTCTCCGCGATCGCCGAGGGGCGGCGCGTGGCCGACGCGGCGCACGCGTGGCTCGAGCAGCGACGGGCGTCCGAGACGACCGCCGCCGAGTAGCGCGCGCTCGCGCTGCAATGGGAGCAGCAGCAGCGC
>JAJXTK010000049.1 GCA_021783935.1 Myxococcales bacterium
ATCGACGGCGAGCCGGTCGGCGCGCTCCCGCTCGAGGCGCGCGTGCAGGCCGGCGCGGTGCGCATGCTGGTCTGAGCTTCACTGCGCCGGGGCGACGGACGTCGCGGGCTCGCTCGCAGGCGCGCGAAGGCGACGAGCGTGACGAGCGCCGCGCCGCCCATGACGAGCGCGAGGCTCGGCTCCCACCCCCTGGGCGCCGTCGAGCGAGCCGAGGACCATGGCGGGCTGCGTCATCCCCGCCAGCCGAGGCCCGACGCGAACGCAGCACAGGGGCTCACCTCGCCCCTCCGAGGAGGTGGTGATGCACGAAAGCCCTCGAAATTGGGACGCGCATGCGTTGCTTGCCGGCAACGAACCGTTGTCGAGACCTCGGCGCCCGATGGGTCATCTTCTCCACGCCGGCACCCGAACGGTGCCCTGCCAAGGAGAACGTCATGGCCCGCGAGAAATGGAACTTCGACCCCACGCACTCTTCGATCGACTTCGTCGTCCGCCACATGGTGGTCTCGAAGGTGCGCGGCCGCTTCACCAAGTGGTCCGGCGCGGTGGAGTTCGACCCGGCGAGCTACGCGGACTCGACGGTCGAGGTCTCCATCGAGGTCGACAGCATCGACACGCACGAGGCCCAGCGCGACGGCCACCTCAAGTCGGCCGACTTCTTCGACGTCGCGAGCCACCCGAAGATGACCTTCAAGGGCAAGAAGGTCGCCGGCAGCGGCAGCGACCTGAAGATCACCGGAGACCTCACCATCCGCGGCACCACGCGCGAGGTCACGCTGAACGCCGAGTACCTCGGCACCGGGAAGGACCCTTGGGGCGGCACTCGCGCGGGCTTCAGCGCGAAGACCTCGATCGAGCGCGAGGACTTCGGCCTCACCTGGAACGCCGCGCTCGAGACGGGCGGCGTGCTGGTCGGCAAGAGGGTCGACATCGAGATCGACGTCGAGCTCGTGAAGGCCTGAACGCGCCGCGGTCGGAAGGATAGCGCTACTGCCCCGAGTCTGGCCGGCGGCCCCTCGAACGGCCCTTCCCCCGCAGTGCGATCTCGGGAGACCTCCCGGGAATGACGAGCGCGGTGCGGGAGAAGGGAGTCGAGGCCGGAGCTCAGAGGCCCAGCCACGCGGCCGGCGCGAGCCGCTCGCTGCCGTGGCGGATCTCGAAGTAGAGGGCGGTCGGTCCGCCCGGCTCGCCGCCGACGGTTCCGAGGCGATCGCCGGCCGAGAGCTGATCGCCGACCTTCACGTCGATCGACGCGAGGTTGCCGCTCACGGTGTAGTACTTGTCGCCGTGATCGACGATCACGAGCTTGCCATAGGTGCCGTAGAGATCGGCGAAGGCGACGCGACCCGGGTGCACCGCGCGCACGACGGTGCCGGGCGCCGCCTTCAGCTCGACGCCGGGGCCCCCTTCGCGCGTCGTCGCCTTCACCTCGGCTTGCCCCGCGAGGGGGAACGCGAGCCGCCCCTTGCGCGTGCGGAACGCGCCGACGTCGCCGTCCGTGCCGATCTTGCCGGTCGGCCCGTAGACGACGATGTCGCTCGTGCCCGCGCTCTCCGTGGACGCCGGGGCCGAGGTCGCGAACGCGCGCTCGAAGGCCGCGCTGCGCCGCTTCTCTTCGTCGATGGCCGAGCGCGCGGCCTCGACGAGCTGCTTCTTCTCGGCGAGGTCCGTGCGCTCGCGATCCAGCCGCTCGAGCGAGCCCGCCAGCGCGACGCCGCGCGTGGCGAGGCGTGACCCCTCGGCCAGATCGGCGGAGATGGCGCGCTTGAGGCTCTCGAGCCGCTGCGCGTGCTCGACGAACGCCGAGAAGCCCCCGCCCAGCGGCAACAGGCCCGCCCGCGTGAGGCGATAGAGCAGCCGGCCGCGCACGCGCGTGCGCTGCGAGAGCAGCTCGCGCCGCGGGCCGATCGCAGAGAGCTCGAGGCGCTCGGCCGCGACCTCTTTGTCGAGCGCGGCGAGGCGCGCGTCCATGTCGGCGACCGCGGTCGGCGAGGAGATCGCGACCCCGGGCGCATCGCCCGCGGAGGCGAGCCCGACGGTCGTGAGCAAGCCGATCGCGACGGCGAGGTGCTTGGGTCGGAGGTTCACGATCGGGCCCCTCATCGTCGTGGAGAGCGCGTCAGACGGCGGTGAGCTTGCGCAGGCCGAGCGCGCCGCCGAGCGCGCCGAGCAGCCCGCCGGTGGCGATCATCGCCGCGATCACGGGCAGCGGCAGGAACGCCGGATCGAGGCCGAGCAGGCCGCTCAGATCGCCGTCCGCGTGCGCCTTCACCGTGAAGAAGAGCAGCGCGAGGATCGCCAGCGCGGTCGCGGAGCCGATGGCGCCCTGGAAGACCCCTTCGAGCACGTAGGGCGTGCGCACGAAGCCGTCGGAGGCGCCGACCAGGCGCAGCACCTCGACCTCGGTGCGCCTTCTGGTGAGCGCGAGCCGCATCGTGGAGGCGACCACCGCGAGCACCGCGCCGAACACGATCAGCGCGAGCGCGCCGGCCGCGATCGTGCCTCCTTGCAGGAGCGAGCCGAGGCGCGCCGTCCAGGTGCCGTAGGTCTCGACGCCGTCGACCGCCGGGAGCTGGCCGAGCTTGTTGACCATCGCCTGCACCTCGGCCTCGGGCACCTCGGGGGCGACATCGACCTCGATCGACGCGGGGAAGGCGTCCTGCGGCAGCGCCTTCAGCGTCGGATCGGCGACGCCGAGGGCCGCGTTGCGCGCGTCGATCGGCGAGAGGTAGCGCACCTCGCGCACCCCCTCGGTCTGCTTGAGCGCGGAGACCAGCGCCTCGACCTGCTGCGGCGGCGCGCCGTCCTTGAGGTAGACCGACGCACGACCGATGCGCCCCCAGCGCTCCTTCAGGTCGTGCAGGTTGACCACGACCAGCAGCGCCGCGCCGAGGCACACGAACGCGACCGCGAGGCTCACCACGCTCAACGCGTGGAGGCGCCACTCGGCGTACAGACCTCGCTTCGCTCGCTCCAGGCTTCCGGCCATCTCGACGCTCCGTGCGCTCGTACCAACGACAAGCAGAAATCAGCTCACGCGCCTCAGCCGGCGCTCCTCACGCGCGTGCCGCGGCGGGCGCGCCCCGACCGGCTCCGCGTCCGCCTCGTCGCCGTCGACGTAGCTCGGTGCGGGCTCCGCGTAGGCCGCGAGCCCGGCGTGCACGTCGGTGACGCGCCCCTCGTCGAGCACCAGGATGCGGCGCGGCCGCACGTCGAGCAGCGTGCGATCGTGCGTGGCGAAGAGCACGGTGGTGCCCGACGCGTGGATCTCCTCGAAGAGCCCGAGGATGTCGAGCGCGAGCGCCGGATCGAGGTTCCCGGTCGGCTCGTCGGCGAGCACCATCGCCGGCTCGCCGACGATCGCACGCGCGATCGCCAAGCGCTGCTGCTCGCCCCCCGAGAGCACCCCCGCGCGATCGCCGCCGCGCCCTGCGAGGCCGACGCGCTCGAGCGCCACGGCGACGCGCTGGCGGATCAGGCGCGAGGAGAGCCCGAGCACCTCGAGCGCGATCGCGACGTTCTCGGAGACGGTCCAGCTCGGGACGATCTTGAAGTCCTGAAAGACGATGCCGAGGTTGCGCCGCAGAAACGGCACGCTCTCGTCGGTGAGGCGCGCGATGTCGCGGCCGCAGAAGAGGATGCGCCCGTCGTCGACGGTCTCGGCGCGGTAGACGAGCTTGAGCATCGTGCTCTTGCCGGCGCCGGAGGGGCCCGTGACGAAGACGAATTCGCCGCGCTCGATGAGCAGCTCGACGCCTCGCAGCACGTGGAGATCGCCGCCGCTCGGCTGGCGATAGACCTTCTGCACGTCGTCGAAGACGAGGACGGGCTTCTTGGCGGAGAAGTCTCCACCCCGGAGCGCGTCGCGCGATCCGGCGCGGAGGAACGGGGTCAGCGGTGCTCGTCCGCCTGCGTGCGCCATCACGCACGGGTTAACGAAGCGGGGGGGGTCGGGCCAAATTTTGCGAAGGCTGGAGTTCGCCCGGCGGCCCGGGCCTTCCAGTGGAGCTGCAGACGCACGCGCCGCGCCCGACGCTCCGCGATGCCGGGCAGCTCCCCGCGCCGTCGCAGCGCGCCGCCACCGTCGCGAGACCGCTCGTCGCGTCGCTGCTGCCGGCGCGGCAAGGCGTCGTCGGACAGGCGCAGGCGTCCCGTCGCACGCCATCGCAAGCGCCGCCGCACGCGCTCGCATCAGCCGCGCACGCCGTCCGTCCGCCGTGCGGCGCGCCGCTCACCGGTGAGCAGGTCCCCCCCGAGGCCGGCCACGTCGCAGGCCTCGCGAGCCGGATTTGGAGCAGTGGTGCGAGGCGGCTCGGGGCCCGGGTCGGCGCCGAGCACGCCCCCTCACGACCCACGCCCGCGCGGTCGGGTCGGCGACCGGCTCGTGCACATGGGCGTGCCCGTGGAGGGCGTCGGCAAGTCCAAGCGCGCCGACGCCGAGGTCGACGACACGCAGGCTGCGTCGTCACCCGGTCCGGAGCACGCCGCGCCCGGGCCGCTCACGCGACGTCGGCGCGACGAGACGACGCGGCGGCACTACGCTTCGTCGATGTCCCGCCCCGGCGTGCTGCTGCTGGTCCCGCTCCTCGCGGGCGCCTGCTCTGGCGCATCCACTCGAGCCGCCGATGACGGCGGCGCGTCGATCCCCGCCGACGCGGCCGCTGACACGGCCTCCGACACGCTCCCCGACGCGCTCTTTTCGGTCGAGGACGCGCCCGTCGATGCCGACTCGGCGCCTCCCGCCTGCGCGGCTGGCTGGCTGCGCTGCGGCGGCACGTGCATCGATCCGCAGTCCGACGCCGCAAACTGCGGCGCATGCGAGGTCACGTGCCCCGCCGCGAGCAGCTGCGCGGCCGGCCGGTGCGCGAGCGGCCCGTCGTGCGCCGGAGCGGCCTGTGTGACGACGTCGGCGGCCTGCGCCGGGAGCACGACCGAGGCCGTGTTCGTCGCAGAGAGCGTCCCCACCGGGCCCCTCGCGACAGGCATCGCCGTCGACGTCTCGGTCACGTTCGCGAACTGCGGAGCGCGCACGTGGACGGCCGCCGCGGCGGGCGCAACGACGGGGTTCAAGCTCGGCGCACAGGCCCCGCAAGACAACGCGACGTGGGGAATGGGCCGCGTCGCGCTTCCGGCCGACGTTCCGCCCAATGGCGCCGTCCGAGTGCCCTTCACCATCCAGGCGCCAACGACCCCCGGCGCGTACGCGTTCTCGTGGGAGATCCTGAACGAGGGGGTCGCGTGGATCCCCGCGGCGAGCCCGGTCACGACGTTCGAAGTCACAGCGCCTGCGAATGACGTGACCCTCTGCCCGGGCGTCACGGCCGACGCGAGCGGCGGGTCCGGCGCGGCTGGCGCCATCCAACAGTGCATCGACGCGACGCCGAGCGGTGGCACCCTCGCGCTCCCTGCCGGCAGCTACCGAATCGACGCACAGCTTCAGCTCGCGCGACCCATCACCCTCACGACTGCGGGTCTCGCGACGAGCACTGGAACCTGCCTCGACGCCGGCGTGTCGTGCGCAATGCTGCAGGCCGCGCCCGATCTCGACGTCGCCAACGGCATGCTCGCCGTCTCGGCGACCGACCACGTCGCGATCGACCACCTCGTGCTCGACGGCAACCGCAGCGCGCGGCTCGGGGGCGCCGCGGCGGCGAAGTGCGCGGCCGGCAACAATCGAAATGGCTTCAACGCCATGAACGGCGGAGGTGCGGACTCCTCGTTCACCTACTCGGCGTCGATCCACGCGCTCTGCGGTACGGGCTTCGAGTGGCGCGGCGATCGCGCGACCATCACCCACTCTGTGTTCCGCGACAACGGCGAGAACGCAGTCAAGAACATGTGGTCTGACGGCCTCACGCTCCTCCAGTCGGACGGCGCGAATGTGAGCGGCAATCGCTTCGAGAACAACAGCGACGTGTCGTTCATCTGCGGCGGCGCGCGCGCGGCGACGTTCAAGGACAATCGGCTGACGCAGTCGACGCAAGTGTCGTTCGCCGGCTTCATGATGGACAACTTCAACGGCGGCACCTCCGGCGACTTCACCGGCACCACCGCGTCGGGCTTCGTCGTCGACTGCACCTCGCTTCTCTGCCACTTCGGCATCGAGATCGGCCCGCACCCCTGGTATCTGAGCGCCAATACGATCGGCGGCACCGTGACCGGAATGACCGTCACCGGGGCGCGACAGGGGTTGAACGTCGAGGGGGGAGGCACCTCCGCCGCGCCCGTTCGCGTGTTCGGCAACGACGTGACCGGCTCGCCGACGAGCGCCACGTTCAACTGCGGCACGCGCTCGACCTCGAACCTGAACTTCTCGCCCGACTCCTTCGTCGATCGCGCCGGCGACACGACGCCGGCGACGAACGTCACCTGGCACGGGTGCCCGTAGGACGGCGGCGCGCCGGTGAAGGCGCCGTCGCCCCCGCAAGCACCGCCGCGCGCGCGGAGCTGGGGCTGCTCGCATCAGTGTAGGATTCGACGACGATGCCCGACTCTGCCGACGATGCGCTGGCAGCACCGCTCACACGCGGTCACTACATGGCCGTCGCGTGCGTGTCCTGCGCCGTACTCTTGTTCGAAGTGCTGGTCACGCGACTGCTGAGCGTGACGCTCAGCTATCACTTCGCGTTCCTCACGATTTCGCTCGCGATGCTCGGGCTCGCGGCGCCCGGCGTGTTCATGGCGCGTGAGGCGCCGACCGAGCGCACCCTGCGCTTCGCGCTGTACGGCTCGGCCGCGGCGCTTCCGCTCAGCGTGTTCGCGATCGCGCACCTCGGCGCCGGCATGCGCGGAACGATCGTGTTTTGGATCGCGGTGCTGCTCGTGCCGATGCTGCTGCTCGGCACCGCGGTGTGCGTGCTCTTGCTCTTCGCGCGCGGGCGCGAAGTGGGTCGCATGTACGCGGCCGATCTCGGGGGCGCGGCGATCGGGGCGCTGGCCGCAGTGCCACTCCTTCATGGGCTGCCTACGCCCAGCGTCGTCGCGGCGCTCGGATTGCTTCCGCTGCTCGCTGCGTTCTGGATCGACTCGCGGCGCCGGATACCCGGCGCGATCGCCGCCGCCGTGCTCGCCGCGCTCGTGATTTGGGGCGCGCCGTTCGCCCTCCACTACACCCGCTACTACGTCGAGCAGAGCCCGCCGCTCTACGAGAAGTGGACGCCCACCGCGCGCATCACTGTGGCGCCGACGACGCGCGAGTTCGCGGGCTGGGGCATTGGCCGCAACTTCCGCGGCCAGCTGCCGGAGCAGCTCTGGCTCGATCAAGACGGAAGCGCCGGCACGCCGATCTACGGCTACAAGCCCGGCGCTCCGATCCCCGAGAGCCTGCGCTTCGACGTCGTGGCCGCGGGCTATCAGCTCACCTCGCCCAAGCACGCGTGCATCATCGGCGGCGGCGGCGGTCGAGACATTCTCAGCGCGCTTCAAGGCGGCGCGCGCGAAGTCGAAGTGGTCGAGCTCAACCCGTACACGGTCGACGCCGTCTCGAACACGTTCGGCGGCTTCTCCGGCAACCCCTACGGTTTGCCCGGCGTGACGACCTTCGTCGGCGAAGGGCGCAACCACTTCACGCGCAGCAGCGCGCTCTGCGATCTTCTCCAGATATCGCAGATCGATACGTTTGCCGCGTCATCGGCCGGCGCGTACGCCCTCACCGAGAACAGCTTGTACACGCTGGAAGCGATGCACGCGTTCTGGTCGCGCCTCAGCGACGACGGCGTGCTCTCCGTCTCGCGTTGGGTCGCCGGTCCTGCGTGGCCCGAGTCGGTGCGACTCGTGCTGCTGGAGATGGAGGCGCTGCGCAGCGAGGGCATCGGCGAGCCGCGCGAGCACCTCGTCGTGCTCGCCTCCCACGCGACCGCGAATGTGATGGTGTTCAAGAAGCCGGTCACCGCGGAGCTGCTGGCGCGCGTCGACGAGGTACGGACGAAGCGAGGGTTCCAGCTGCTCTGGCCGCTGCCGCGGCGACTATGGAACGAGTCGCGCGTCACCGAGGCGATCGCCAATGGCCCCGGCGCGACCGAGAACGAAGGCTTCGACATGTCGCCGCCCTCCGACGATCGGCCGTTCTTCTTCCAGACCCTCGACATCCTGCGGGGCAGCACGCGCCTCGCCGAGAAGGGCACCGGCGAACGCGAGCAAAGCGTCATTCTGTTGCGCCGACTGGTGCTGCTCCTAGGCGGCGTCGCGCTGGCGCTCGTGATGCTTCCGCTGGTGGCGCGCGGCAAGCTTCCGCGCACCAAGGACTTCGGGCGCAGCACGCTGTTCTTCGCGAGCCTCGGCTTCGGCTTCATGTTCATCGAGATTCCGCTCGTACAAAGACTCGCGCTCTATCTCGGCCACCCCAGCTACTCGACGACCATCGTGCTCGGCTCGCTGCTCGTCGGCGCCGGCGTGGGCTCGTTCCTGGCTGCGCGCGTGCCGCGGCCGCGGGTACGCCTCGCGCTGCTCTGCGTGCCGCTCGCGCTGCTCGTGTTCGTGTTGCCGCTGATGGGGCCGCTCTCCGAGGCGACGATGGCGCAGGCCTTTGCCGTGCGAGCGACCATCGCTGCGCTCACGATCTTCTCGTCAGGCCTCATGATGGGGCTGTGCTTCCCGCTCGGCATGTCCCGCTTCGACGGTCGCGATCGCAGTTGGTACTGGGCCGTGAACGGCGCGACCGGCGTGTTCGCGAGCGTGCTCGCGCTCGTGCTGGCGCTGCTCGCGGGGTTCATGTTCGTCGCGAGCCTCGCGATCGCCTGCTACCTCGTCGCGGCGCTCTCGTTGCCTGACGAAGCAGCGAAGGCCCCGCGCGACGAGGTGCAAGCGCGGCCCGAGATTGCGGGGTCGACCCCGTCCGCGGCGCGTTGAGGGCGACGTCCCGCTCCATGTTGGCAGTCGCGGGGCGGTCCCGACGCCTCCGACGAACTGCGTCGCCGGCGCGTGCGGCTGCGCGTGTCCGGCCGACGCGGTCTGCTCCGCCGGGAGCCGTCGTAGACCTTCTTCGCGGTCGGCGTGAGGTGAAGCGCGCCGGCGCTCGCTCCTCGCGGCATGGCGGGCAGACGCTCCTGCTCCTCCGACGCGCCGTGCTCCCCGGTCGCGTCCATGCCCGCTGCGCGCCAACTCGAAGCGACCTGCCCGGCCAGCGTCGTCTCCGACGATTGCGGCCTGACAGGCCGTTGAGCTCCTCCGGAGCTGCCCGATCCTCTCCCGCGTCAACCCGAAACTCGCCGCGCGATCGACACGGCCTGCTGTCTGTCACAGTTTCCGCAGGCCGTTTCTCAACGGCCTGCTAATCACGCCCATGGTGGGCATGGACCCGCTGGCAAGGTGCTCTTCGAGAGATCCTGGATGCACCTGAAGCTGCGAGCGACCAAGCTCGCGACGACGAAAGGCAGGCCGACCGATGACGACGACGACCAAGGGGCTCTCCACCCGCTGCATCCACGCGGGCGACGCGCTCGACCCGCGAGGCGCGATCCACACGCCCCTCTACAGCCACTCGACCTTCGCGTTCCCGAGCACGCAGGGGGTGCTGGACGTCGTCGAGGGGCGCGCGAGCGGCAGCCTTTACACGCGGTACGGTCTCAACCCGACGATCCGCTCCGTGGAGGAGAAGCTCGCGAGCATCGAGGGGGGCGAGAGCGCGTGGGTGTTCAGCTCCGGCATGGCGGCCGAGTCCGCGACCTTCCTCTCGTTCTGCAAGGCCGGCGACCACATCATCTGCATCGGCGACGTCTACGGCGGGACGTTCGAGTTGCTCGGGGAGAACCTCCCGAGCCTCGGCATCTCCACGACATTCCTGCTCGGCAGCGAGCTGGGCGGTCTGGCCGACGCGATCAAGGACAACACGCGGCTCATCTTCTTCGAGACGCCCACGAATCCGAACATGGAGGTGTTCGACATCGAGGCCATCGCGAAGCTCGCGCATGCGCGCGGCGCCTTGGTCGTCGTGGACAACACCTTCGCGACCCCCGTGAACCAGAGCCCACTCGCCCTCGGCGCCGACCTCGTGCTTCACAGCACGACCAAGTACCTCGGCGGGCACAGCGATCTCACGGGGGGCGTCGTCATCGGAGCGTCGAAGCTGCTCCTGCCGATCTGGACTTGGCGAAAGAACCTCGGGCAGATGATGGCTCCCGAGGTGGCCCACCTCCTGGCGCGCAGCCTTCGTACGCTCGTCGTGCGCGTGAAGGCGCACAACGAGAGCGCAGGTCTGCTCGCCCGGCGCCTGGCCGAGCATCCGCGCGTCGAGCGAGTGAGCTACCCTGGGCTCCCGTCGCATCCGCAGCACGACCTCGCCAAGCGGCAGATGCGCGGCTTCGGTGGGATGTTGAGCTTCCTGGTGCGGGGCGACGCGACGGCGACCGCGGCGGTGGTCGACAGGCTCGAGCTCTTCTCGATCGCCCCGAGCCTCGGTGGGGTCGAGAGCCTCGTCACCCAGCCAGTCACGACCACGCATCACGGCCTGACCCCGGAGGAGCGCAGCCGCCGCGGCATCAGCGCCGGCATGGTGCGCCTGTCCGTCGGGCTCGAGGACGTCGAAGATCTCTGGGCCGACCTGGCTCACGCCCTGGAGGGATAGCGCGCGGCAGAGGGCGCCGGACTCGCCGACTCGTGCGCTCGCTGGCGCGACTCCAGGTCGCCGAGACGCGCCGGCGGGCCTCGCTCATCCGAGCGGCACCAGCAGCCGCACGAGCACCCGCCGCAAGGGCCCATAGGCGCTGCCGACGTAGCCCGAGGCGATTCGATACGCGTAGACCTCGTCGAAGACGTTGAGCACGTCGATGGCGACCTCGGGGCGCAGCGGCGCCATGCCGAAGCGATGGCGGAGCGTCAGATCGAGCGTCGTGTGCTCGGGCACGTGCAGCTGGCCGTCGGCGCCGGTCCGCATGCCGCTGCCGTAGCCGACGAGCCCCGACAGGTGCGTGTCGCGCCCGTCGTCGTGGAGATCGAAGCCGACGTTGGCGGTCCAGGTCTGCACGTGATCGAGCGTGACCCAGTTGGGATTGGCCAGCTGCTGCGCGTCGAACAGGTAGCGCTCGGAGTCGACGCCCCGTCCTTGCGCGAGCTGCAAGCCGGCGTTCGCGAAGCCGTCGAGCCACTGGCCGACGCGCAGCTTGGCCGAGGCCTCGACGCCCGCCGCCCTGCCGCGGGCGAAGTTGTAGCTCGCTACGAGGTTGGTGTTGCCGACGTTGACGCGATCGAGCTGGTCGATCGAGAGCCGCCCCCAGCCGGTGAGCCCGACCGAGAGGTCGCGCGCGAGGCGCGCCGTGCCTCCGATCTCGGCGGACCAGTCGCGCTCGCCCTTCAGGTCGGCCGCGAGCTGCTGACCCGCCAAGCCCGGGATGAGCACGCGCGCCGCCACGGGGGCCTCGAGCGTGTTGGGCGCCTGCCAGAGGTAGCCGACGAAGGCGTGCACGAGGAGGTCGTCGCTGACCGCGTACGAAAGCCCGAGCCGCGTGCTCGGACCGGCGAGCAGGAGCGTCGGGGCGCCGGCCCCCGCGAAGTCGGCGCGCTCGAGGTCGAAGCGAAACCCCGGGAGGACCGTCCACTTGCCGCGCGTGATCCGGTCCTGCACGAAGGCGCCGACCGAGAGCACGTGGCTCGCGTCGCGACCTGCCCGCGTTCGCGTCGGATCCGGCCCGCCCGAGGGCGAAGCGTCGTCGCGCGCGTAGGAGGTGTAGCCGACGTCGCTCGCCGCCACGTCGAGCTGCACCCCCGCCTTCAGGGCGTGCGATTCCCCGTCCTTCCAGGCGACGGTCGCGAGGGCGCCGCCGTGCCAGACGTCGCGTTCGACGTCGCTGCAGCTGGAGCCGGGGTCGGCGGTGGGGCCGAGCGATCGCTGCGGATCGCAGGTGAGGTCTCCGTACGACTCGCGCACGAACGGGGCGAGCTGCAGCACGGCGTCCCCGCTCGCGTGCGTGTAGGAGAGCGCCGCGAAGAGGTTGCGCTCGCGTTCGATCGGGTTCGCGTCGTACGGGACGAACGGGGGCGGCGAGTTGCCGTAGTCGTCGGGGCCGCGCACGGCGCCGAGGGGCGCTCGCGACAGCGGCAGGAGCGTCGGATCGAGGGGGACCTCGGCGCGCAGCTCGCCGTAGGAGGCGAGCAGCTCGAGCCGGTCGTGATCGCTCGCGAGGTAGTCCACGCGCAGAAAGGCGCTGCCCGTGCGCATCTGATCGTGGAGGATCGGGCTGACCGACGGGGGATCGATGCCGCGCTGCGTGGTCTCGAGGCTGGCCGTCGCGAAGACATCGAAGCGGCCGATCTGTTGCGAGTAGTTCAACGCGAGGTCGGTGGTGCCGTAGGTGCCGTAGGAGACCTGCGCCTCGCCGGCAGGAGCGCCGAGGCCGTGCCGAGTGCGGATGTCGACGACGGCGCCGGCCCCCGCGGCGAACTCGGCGGGAAACCCGCCGGTCATGACGGTCATGCGCTGGACGATGCGCGTCGGCAGGAAGCCGATCGTCGATTCGAACTGACCGAGCGGGGCCGCGACGAGCGGGATGCCGTCGATGACGTAGACGATGCCGCCGTCGGCCGCGCGCGCGTGGGGACCGAAGCCGAAGGTGTCCGCGACGAAGCCGGGCTGCGTCGTGATCGCGTAGGCGAGCGGCTGCGTGTCGCCGCCGGGGAGCGACTCGAGCGACCGCCGGCTCAACACCGACGCGCTGACTCCGTCCTCGGCGGGGTCCTTCTCGCGCTGGCCACGCACCTCGACGACGGTGACGTCGTTGCCCTCGTCGGCGGGCCCGCTCGCGGCCTCGGCCGCGCGGCCTTGCCGGCTCGCGAGCGACGACACGGCGAGCGCGCCGGCTGCGAGCGAGCGCGATCGCGCGCACCGGGTCATTCGCCCGCCTCGCCGTCGCCACAAGCGTCACCGGCGCACGCCGCGGAGCAGCCGGCGTCACCGTCCGGCGCGCCGCCATCGGGGCACACCCACGTCCAGACCTCGCCGGGGGTCGGCGTCCCGTCGTCGCGATAGGCGCCGAGCCCGCACGCCGTGGCGAGCAACGCCGGCGCCACGCCGCAGAGCAGCAGCACCCGAGCGGCTCGACCCACCCGGCGCGCATCCCCCCGCGGCAGCAGGCGACGCACCCGGCTGACGAGCGACGCAGGCCAGGGAACGACCATGGTGGCATCCTCCCGTCGCCGCGCACCGAGCGTTCCCCCCGTCGGCGAACGGCTACACTATGCTCCAATCTCCGCAGCTCGTGCCCTCCGTTCGATCGCATCGATCGATGCGATCGCGCCAGCGGCCCGGGGGCGATGGTCATGGCCGTGCCGCGCGCGAGGCACGCCGCCCGAGGGAGCTGGCACGCTCACGCTTTACGTGCCGGCGGCGCACGGTAGCATCGAGCCATGGGGGTCCACGTCTTCTCGTTCGACTTCGTCGTCACGTCCGGCGGGCTGCAGGGACAGCACGGCACGGAGGACTACGCCTACGCCTTCGAGGCCATCGGAGAGCACGGAGGCGAACGTCGCTACCGAGCGTTCAGGGTCACGAGCTTGGGCGAGGGGGGCGTCACGACGATCGCGCTCGCCAGGAACTACGCGCGGGAGTTCGGCCAGCGGCACGGCAACGTGCGCGTCGACGTGAACTCGCCTCGGAGCTGGCCCCTCTCGACGCCGCCCGTCGCGTAGCAGGGTGGGCAGGGGCTCCGAGACCGGCCGATCCTCTCCCACGTCATGCCGCGAGCTTCTGTGCGATCGACCGCGGCCGGCTGCGAGTTTCGGGTTGACGCGGAAGAGGATCGGGCAGCTCCGGAGAAACTCAACGGCCTGCTAAAGCCCGGCGAGCACGCGTGCGGCGAGGGGGCGCGGCCGTGGCGCTCCCGTGCGCGGGCCCTCGCGGCCATCGGCGCGCCGGTCGCCGGCGACCTCGCAGTTGCCGAGGGGGCGAAGCGTTTGCTTTTTGTGTACCAGGGGCGGATCGAGCGTCGCGCCGCCGGCCGCCCCCTCGCGTAAGAACTTCGCGCCGAGCCGCGCCGTCGGGCGGCGCGTGGTGATGCGTCCGGTGCGTCCGGATGTTCTGGTTGTCCGCGCGGGCCCGCTTCCGATAGCGTGCGAGCGTGCCTTCCCGTCTCTTCCAAGCTCCGCCGCGCGATCGCTCGGCGCTCCGGTCGGCGCTCCCACTCGCCGTCGCCTTGGTCGCTCCCGGCGCGATCCTCCTCGGCGCCGCGCACGCCGGCGATCTGAAGGCCAAGGTCGTCGGCTTCGAGGCGCTGCGCCCGCAGGCCCTCGCGAGCGCGGTCGCGTCCAACCCGCACGCCTTCACCTGGCGGCTCTTCGATCGGCTGGTGCCCGAGAAATACACGGCGCTGTCGGCCGACCCCGAGAAGGACGTCACGGTCGCCATCTACGGCGAGGGGCCCCATCGCTTCGGTCTCGAGGCGCGCGTGCGGCTCGCCGGAGGGCGGGCCACGCCGGCGACGGTGGTGGTGCCTACCGGCGTGCCGATCACCTTCGTCAACGACGACCCGTTCCTCCACACGCTGATCTCGGGCGATCTCCGGCGCGATCTGAGACCCGGCGAGACGCACAAGATCACGCCCAAGGGCAAGGGGCTCTTGGTGTTCACCGACGCGCAGGCGCCCGGCGTCAGGGCCTTCGTCGTGATCGACGACGGCGTGCTCATGAACGTCGCACCTGGACGCGACGGCACCGTGAAGGTCGGAGACATGCCCGCCGGCAGCTACGTGCTCAAGGCCTACTTCGAGGGAAACGCCAAGGCGGTCTCGCCCACCCTCGAGCTCAAGCAGCCCGCCGGCCTCGAGGTCAAGGAGCCGCTCGTAGTGGGCACGGTCCCCTCGGCGTCGGCCGGCCAGAAGTGACCCCGATGTCGACGATTCTCCCCGCTCGGATGGACTCCCGCCGATGATGCTCATCTCGCGCTTCTGGTACGCGATCCTCGCCGTCGCCCTCGCCGCCGCGCTGGCGCTGCTCTACGTCGGGATCAACCAGCACAACCGCATCCGCGTGAGCGACACGCGGACCATCGTCGAGCACGATCGCGACATCGTCGACTGGTACCTCCAGGTCGACGCGCGCCGCCGCCTCGACGCGCTCGAGCTGTTGAGCGTCGACTCGAAGATCCAGGCGAACCTCACCAAGGCCACCGCCACCGACGGCAAGCTGCCGGCGGATCTGCGCGACGCGACGAAGAAGCAGCTCGAGGCGCTGGCGCCCAAGTACGCCGCCGCGATCCACGACGAGGGCAAGGGGGGCACCAACCCCAACATGCTGTTCGCCGTCGACGCGCGTGGCCGCGTGGTCGGCTACGTGAACTTCGATCGCGCGGGGAGCGTCAAGGACGAATCGAGCTTCGAGCTCGGCGGCTACCCGGTCGTCGCCGACGCCCTGCACGGCTGGATTCGCGACGACAACTGGGTCATCGACCGCGAGGCGATCTACCGCGTGGTGGTGCAGCCGGTCGTCGGCACCGAGGGCGCGGCGCCGATCGCGGCGGTCGTGGCGCTGCGTCGCATCGACGAGTCGTACGCGCAGCGCGTCGTCGCGTACACGTACGCGCCGGTCGTCTTCTTCGTGAACGCGCCCGACGGCGACGGGATCACCAGGGTCATCGCGCGCGGCAAGCCCGAGAAGGTCGACCTCAACCTCGACGAGCTGAAGCTCGATGCGAAGCTCCTCGCCGCCGACGAGCAGTTCCAGAAGCAGGGCGTGACCTCGCTCAAGCAGGTCGGCAACCTCGCCTACGAGGTCTCGCGCATGGTCGGCGCGGCGTGGGACATGGGGGCGGGCTACGCCGTCGCGCGCAAGTCGATCCCCATCAACGATCCGAACGCGCTGCTGCAGCAGGCCGACGAGGGGGACAAGAAGGCGGTGCCGATGCCGCTGGTGGCGGGGCTGCTCGCGGCGGCGCTCCTCATCGGGCTCTTCGCGACCTTCCTCGAGCACACCATGCCGCTCGGCAAGCTCCGCAAGGAGGCCGCGAAGCTCGCCACGGGGGAGCAGGACGCCTTCCCGCTCGCGAAGCTGTCGGGCGCGTATCGCTCGATCGCCAAGGACGTGAACGACGGCTTCGAGCGCGTGATCGCCAAGGGGGGCGGCGCCTCGCGCAAGGCGGCCGATCTCGAGCAGATCCTCGGGCCGGTGCCCGCCGCGCCGCAGATGTCGGCGTTCAGCTTCAACTTCAACCAAGGGGGCGCCGCCGAGAAGGGCGCGCCCGATCTCTTCCCCGAGCTGCCGCCGGCCGGAGCCGCGCCGCCCGCCGCCCCCTCGACGCTCGGCTCGCCCGCGCCTGCGAAGCCGCCCGGGCCGCCGCCCAACAAGCCCGCAGGCCCCC
>JAJXTK010000642.1 GCA_021783935.1 Myxococcales bacterium
GGCCGCAGGCGCGGACCGCCCGCCGACGACCGCGTCCAGCGCGCCCCCCGCGGCGTCGTCTTCAGCCGTGGGCGCCGGGGCCGCGCCCGCCGCGGCCTCGATCGCCGCCACGTCGATCGCGCCCGTCCCGTCGGCCGGCGCGTCTGCGAGCGCGTCCGCGTCTGCGTCTGCGTCCACCGCCGCGGCGCCCTCCGCCAGCGCCTCCGGCGCCGCGAGCGCGGCGGCGACGCGCAGCGAGGACGATCCGCTGTGGGTGCCCGAGCCTATTCGCGCCGAGATCGGCTCGACGGCCGAGACGATCCGCGCCCCGTTCGGCGAGCGCCACCGCTCCGGCGTCTACCCGATCGCCTACAGCGAGCGCGTCGAGAACCGCCAGACCACGGCGGTCTGGCCGTTCTACTTCGAGCGGAAGATCGTCGACGACAACGCCGCGGTGCTCGATCGGCAGTCGCTCTACGGCCTCTACTACCGGCGACGCAGCCAGGCGCACGACGTCGACTACCTCTTTCCGTTCTGGGGTCGTTTCCGCGACACGGACACCACGACGTGGGTCATTCCGCCGGTGCTCACGCAGGACAGCCCCACGAACTGGGCACGATGGCTCGCGCCGATCGTCTTCGCGGGATCGTCGACCGACGGCAGCGGCTACCTGATCATCCCGCCGCTGCTCTCGTTCTCGGTGCGCAGCGTCAAGAGCACGTTCTCGCTGATCGGCGGGCTCGGCTTCTACGACCGCAACGAGCACAACGCCGACTGGGGCGCCGTGCCGTTCGTGTTCCACGGCAGCGACAGCGACAAGCTCACGAGCTACACGCTCGTGCCGCTGCCGCTGCCCATCTACCACGCGACCGACGGCGAGGCGGGCTCGCAGACCACCCTGGTGGGCCCGGTCTACTGGAAGAGCACGGCGAACAGCGCCGTCTTCGACGTCTTCCCGGTGCTGTTCCACAGCCACGACGAAAACCAGTCGTCGACCCTGTTCCTGCCCTTCTTCTACAAGTCGCACGACCGCGACTCGGACCTCGTGGTCACGCCGGTGTACCTGCGCGCGAAGGACAGCGACGGCACGATGATCGTGACGCCGTTCTACTCGCAGTACCGGGGCCGCACGCGGCTCGATCTGGCCGGCCCGGTCATCCCGCTGTGGTTCCACTACTACGACCCCGACGCGTACAGCGAGTCGGAGCTGATCGGGCCCTACTACAGGACCAACGATCCGACCGGCTACAGCGTCATCACGCCGCTCTTCGCGCACTGGCGCGACTACGGCGTCTCGCGCACGACGTGGGTGTTCCCGAGCTTCGTCCACCAGAGCTACGTCGGCGGGTGGAGCTTCGACTTCTATCCGCTCGTCTTCACAGGCAAGACGGGCGACGCGTACCACTCGGTGGTCGCGCCCTTCTGGTGGGATTTCGGCACCACCGACAAGCGCACGACGCTCTTCTTCCCGATCTTCTTCCGCATGCGCGACGCGGACGGGGTGAGCCAGGTCGCCCTCAATACGTACTATCAGGAGCGCTACTCGGCGAAGGGCACGGCGTGGGACTTCTACTTCGCGCCGCTGTTCCACGTCGGCGAGTCCCCCTCGAGCAACGAGTGGGACGTGCTCTTCGGCCTCGTCGGCTACAAGAACACCGCGGGCCACAAGCAGCTGAAGCTGCTCTGGACGTCGATCGACCTGAACAAGGATCCGAACGCGACGTCGATGTCGTTGGCCCCCGCGAGCGCAGCGCCGTCGGCCGCGCCCGCGAAGTGAGCCGGCGACTCAGCCCCGGCGACGACGCGCGAGCAGCGCCGCGAGGCCGACGAGGACGAGCGGCGCGAGGCTCGCCGAAGGGGCGCCCGCGCGATCGACGGCGCAGCTCGAGGAAGACTTGGTGGTCGTGACCGGCGCCGCGGTCGCGGCCGCATCCTCGCCGGCCTCTGCACCCGCGTCCGCCCCCGCGTCGTCGCCCGTCTCGGCCCCCGCGTCGTCGCCCGTCTCGGCACCCGCATCCGAGGGCTGCGCGCTCCCCTCGAGCGTGGCCGTCTCGCCGACGTCGGCGAGCGCCTGGTTGATCAACGCGGCGAACTTGTCGACGCGCGTGTAGACGTTGATCGCCGTCTGGCCGTTGCCGTCGAGGCAACCCTGAAAGCCCGTGGCGCCGGTGCCGTTGCCCCCGCGCGACACCGAGCCGACGACGGCGCCGGTCGTCGCGTCGAGGATGGGTCCGCCCGAGTCGCCGTCGCAGATCGACTCGCCGAGCAGCAGCTCGTCGGACGCGACGCCCTGGCTCCCATCGGGGCCGAGCTCGAGGATCGTGAGCCCGTCGCGGCGAAAGCGAAACGGGTTGCCGCTGTTGTTCAGCTTCGCGGGGTCGTTGGTGAGGCCGTAGCCGACCGCGCGCACCGCCTCGCCGGCGACGGGCGGTGCGTTGAGGCGGATAGGCACGACGCGCGAGCCGATCGGCTGATCGAGCTCGATGAGCGCGAGGTCGTGAGCGTAGATCGTGGTGGCGGAGTCGTGGACGACCTTGATCGCCGTCGCGGCCCACGTCGCGCCGGCGGCGCCGGTGTTGGGGCCGGTGGAGAATTGGAAGTTCGCGATGGCGACGTCGCCGGTGCACGCGTACGGATCGATCTGGTTGCCTTCGCAACTGGAGACGCAGTGGCGCGCGGTCATGACCACGCGCGGCGCGATCAGCGACCCTGAGCAGTTGAAGCCGCTGCCGGTCGAGTCGAACCACGAGATCGAGATCACCGCCTCGTCGACGTCGCCGAGCGGCGCGGGGTGATCGATGTCGTAGACGCCGTTGACGACCGGCGCCGACACACGGCCGACCTTGCCCGCGTCGGTGGTGGCGGTGCCGCCGCAGCCGGTGGCGACGACGAAGGCGCAAAGCGACAGGAGCAGCGAAGAGGGGCGAACGATCGCGCGCGAAGCCATCGCCGAAGTGAAGCCCGACACGTTCGATTCGTCGACCTCGCTGACGAATTCTTCGTCCGTCGAAGAAGCCTGAAGGCGCAGTGGAGCGTTTACGTGGCGCTGATGACGACGCGCTGATGTCGCGAGCCTTCGCGCGGGCTACCCTCGGCGCCCATGGAGCTTCGACCTCTCGGACGATGTGGGCTGCGCGTGAGCGCGCTGAGCCTCGGCGCGATGACCTTCGGCGACTCGGCGACCTTCATGAAGGGGGTCACCTCGCCCGACGACGAGGCGCGGCGCGTCTTCGATCGCGCCATCGACGCGGGCATCAACCTCGTCGACACGGCGAACGTCTACAGCGAAGGGCGCAGCGAGGTGCTCACCGGCCAGTGGATCGCCGGCAAGCGCGATCGCGTGCTGCTCGCGACCAAGTGCCGCTTCCCGATCGGCTTCGGCCTCGACAAGAAGCCGGGGCCCCACGACCTCGGGCTCTCGCGCAAGCACATCCTCGCGGCGTGCGAGGCGTCGCTGAAGCGGCTCGGCACCGACGTGATCGACCTCTACCAGGTGCACATGCAGGACGCCGCGGTGCCGATCGACGAGACGCTGCGCGCCCTCGACGACCTCGTCACGCAGGGGAAGGTCCGCTACGTCGGCTGCTCGAACTACACCGGCTATCGGCTCGTCGAGTCGCTCTGGAGCGCCGATCGCAACCGCACGCACCGCTACGAGTCGGTGCAGCTGCAGTGGTCGCTCGCGGTGCGCGATCG
>JAJXTK010000643.1 GCA_021783935.1 Myxococcales bacterium
GCGAAGAGCGCCCCCTCGAGGTAGCGACGCTCGACCTCCGCGGCCGGCCCCTCGCCCGCCACCACGACGCGCGCGGCGCCGATGCGCGCCTGCCCCGCCTCGCCGATCTCCGCGACGAGCCGCTGGCGCAGCGTGCGCGGATCGCTCATCGCCCACCCGCGTTCGCCGGCACGACCGAGGGCTGATTTCGGCCCCCCTTGTCGTCGAGGAGCCGCCCCCTCCTGCCCGCGGGCCTTCGTCCGAGCTCCGCGATCGCGTCGCCGATGATGGTCGCGTTCGCGAGGTCGATCTCTTGGGCGCCGCCGGTGAGCGGGCGGAGCGTGGTCGGGATGCGCGCGATGACGGGCATGGCCTCTCGGGTCTTGCGGCCTTGGTCGGAGCGGCGGCGCGTCGCGAAGGTTACCCGAACACGTGTCCGCTTTCATGGACGCCGGTGGACTTGCCGAAGGGCTCGCAGCGGCCTGGACGGAACAGAAGGCCAAAGCTCACACGATGCAACGCATGAAATGCGTTTGACGCAAACGGCGCGCGTATGCTAATGCCCCGGAGGGGTTATGCAAGCCGTCTTCATCGTCGTCGCCGTGGCCGTCGTCTGTGCCTTCTGGCTGGTCGGAATGGCGAGCTACCTCACCATCGCGCGCGCCGCGGGGCTGCGCTTCCCCGGGGGGCTCGAGCCGCTGCGGGTCTATCGGCACGCGCTCGGCCGCATGCGCGGCTCGCCGGAGACGCTGCGCATGTTGGTCGGCTTCGGCGGCGTGCTCATCCTCGCACCGTTCCTGTTCGAGCTGATCGCGCGGATGCGCGGCGGCTGAGCCTCACTCGTCGCAGCGTGGCGGCAGGTACCGACCGGCCTCGATGCTCGTGATGGTCCGCGCGACGCCGCAGAGCGGACAGCTCGTGCGCCGCGACACCGGGTGCGCGCGCAGCGCGTCGGCGCGGCCGTCGAAGCGCAGGAGCGTGCCGTGCCCCGCCTCGGGGTGGCCGATGCCCGGCGCGTCGAGGATGCGCAGGACGAGCGCCGCCTCGAGCCCGCCGATGACCCCGCAGACGGGGCCGACGACGCCCGACACGTCGCAGCTCGCCTGCGCGCCGTCGGGGATGTCTTCGAAGAGGCAGCGATAGCAGGGGCCGCCGCGCGGGCCGACCGAGAGGGCGGTGCCGATCCAGCGGATCGCCGCGCCGACGACGATCGGCGTGCGCGCGAGGAACGCGGCGTCGCTCGCGAGGAACTTCACCGCGAACTGATCGCTGCACTCGACGATCACGTCGGCGCCGTCGAGCGCCGAGACGGTGTCGGGGCGCAGGCGCGTCTTGCGCACGTCGAGCCGCATCGAGGGGGCGATGCGCGCGAGCGCGTCGGACGCGGCGTCGAGCTTGTGGCGGCCGACGTCGCGCTCCGAGAAGAGGATCTGCCGGTGCAAATTGCCGCGATCGACCTGGTCGTCGTCGATGAGGCGAAGGGCGCCGACCCCCGCGCGTGCGAGCGCGAGCGCCACGGGGCAGCCGAGCCCCCCCATTCCGACGATCGCGACCAGAGCGTCTTTGCGTGCGAGCCCCACGTCCTGCCTCCCCGAGAAGTGCGCTGGTCCTAGCAGGCCGTCGAGAAACGGCCTGCGGAAACTGTGACCGTCAGCAGGCTGTGGTCGATCGCGCGGGAGATCGCGGCCTGACCCGGGAGAGGATCGGCCGGTCTCGGAGAAACTCCACAGCCTGCTAGCAGGCCGTCGAGAAACGGCCTGCAAAAACGCCGACCGTCAGCAGGCTGCGGCCGATCGCGCAGGAGATCGGGGGATGACGCGGGAGCGGATCGGCCGGTCTCGGTGGGAGCCCACGGCCTGCTAGCGAACCGGGCGCTCCAACGGTAGCGCCTGCTGGCTGGGGCCCCTCGCGCGTCTGCGCGCGCCCGGTGTCGAACGGCGGATCGATGTAGGCGAGCCGCGCGAAGCCGTCGGGGAGCGTGGCGAGCGCGCGCAGCTTCTCCGAGAGGACGATCTAGCGCACGCGCCTACTTCGCCCGCTCCCACGAGGCGAGCGCGGCCTGCGTCGCCGCGTCGATCGTCGCGGGCTCGCGCCCGGGCCCCGCGGTGCGCGCGGTGAGCCACCGCTGGCGCTCGACGACGGCGAGCCCCCAGGCGGCGAGGTACTCGAACGGGCGCTTCTGGCGCAGATCGTCGTCGCTGCTCGCCGCGCGCAGCGAGGGCGATCGACCCCAGATGCCGACGAGCCGGACCTCGCCCCACGTGAGCTGGTAGATGTGCCCGTCGTCGGACAGGCGCGCGAGGTCGCGCGAGGGCTCGTCGTCGATCGCGAGCTCGGCGAGATCGCGCCCCGCGAGGCCGTCGATCGACGCGCCGAAGGACGCGACCACCGTGGCGGCGACGTCGGTCGGATCGGTCTGCGCGGTCACGACGCGCCCCGCGGCGTGGTGCTCGGGGAAGCGGATGACGAGCGGCACCGCCAGCGGCTCCTCGCCGTCCTCGACCGAGGTGCCCGGGGGCAACGGCGGCGGTCCGGGCGGAGCCGTGGGCCCCTTCGCCCGCGGCGGCGCGCTCGACGATGCGGCCGAGGGCGGCGGCTCGGGCGCGCGGGTGTGCGGCAGGTGCAGCGGCACGTCGCCGGTCACGATCAACGTCAGCTGATCGAGGGCGCCGGTCGATCGCAGCCCCTCGACGAACGCGTCGAGACGCGCGTCGGCGGCGCCCACGGCCACCGCCTGCAGCGCAAGCAGGCGCGTGTGATCGGCCTCGCTCGGGCGATAGAGGCCGCGGCGCGCCTTGGCGAGCAGGCTCACGACGTGGCGCGGATCGACCGGGCCGTTGTACCCATCGGGCGGCAGCGTCTGGAGCGCCTCGGCCGAGACCTCCCACGGCGGGTGCGCGCCGCGCGCGTGCCCGAGGACGAACAGCTTCGACGACGGGTGGGCGCCGAGGAACTTCGCGAGCTCGTCGAAGGCGACCGGCGGACCGTCGAGCGGCGAGCGCGCCGCGTAGTGGCCGAAGGCGCGGCCGAAGCCGAACGCGGGGCCGGTCGTCGGCGCCTCGGTGAACATCGCGGTCTCGACGCCGAAGGGGGCGAGCCGATCGAGGATGGTCGGCGTGTGCGGCGACAGGCGCGCACCGGCGTCCTCGACCGCGTGCACCGGCACCGGCAGCCCGGTCACCAGCGACGCCACGCTCGCGGCCGCGAGCGGCGAGGGGGCGTGATGGCCGCGGAAGATCACCCCGTCGTGCCCGAGCTTGGCGAGCCCCGGGAGATCGAGCTGGGCGAGCGTGAGCCCGGCCATCACCACGACGACGACGCCGCGCGGGCGCGGGAGCCTCGATCGGTCGACCTTCGGCGGCGGCGTCATGCGCACCACGCGCGGCTCGGCGATCGCGACGCGCCCCTGCTTCGGCGCGCGCGTGACGGCGATCTCCACGATCGCGAGCTGCCCGCGCTCGCCGCCGACCGAGAGCGGCGCGCGCACGCCCGACCAGCCGCTCGTGGTCGCCGCCAGCCTCGCGAGCACGCGCGGGGCCTCCGACGAGGTCGCGCGCGCGCGCAGCTCGACCTCGCCCGTCCCTTCGCCGGCGACGCCGACGTCGGCCATCAGCTGCGCCCCTGGCGGGATGAACGCGATGCAGCGCAGCACCGACGGCGCGCGCAGCACCATCGCCTTGCGCG
>JAJXTK010000050.1 GCA_021783935.1 Myxococcales bacterium
GGCCCCCCCGGGCCGCCGCCCAAGCCCGCCACGACGCCGAAGGCCTCGCCGGCCGAGACGTCCGGCCCGAGCGCGGCCGACGCGGCCGCAGCCGCTGCGGCGAAGCTCAAGGCCGACGAGGAGGCGATCGCGCGCGCCGCCGCGATGCTCGGCGACGACGACGAGGCGACGCAGGTCGCGAAGATCCCCGAAGAGCTGATGAAGGCCTCGGCCACCGGCGAGCAGAAGGCGATCGAGAACGCCGACGAGCTCGTGCAGTGGCGCATCACGTTCGAGGAGTTCCTCGCGATGCGCAAGAAGTGCAACGAGGCGACGACCGGGCTCTCGTTCGAGAAGTTCCAGGTCCAGCTCCGCCGCAACAAGGAGCAACTCGTCAAGCAGTACAACTGCCGGCGCGTGAAGTTCACGGTGTACGAGAAGGAAGGGAAGGCCGCGCTCAAGGCGACGCCCATCAAGGACTGATCGCCTCGCCTACCCGGCGCGGCGGGCAGTTGCTAGCGTGAGGCGGTGACGATTCGCCGCCTCACGTTCGTTTTTGTGCTCGCCGCGCTCAGCACCGCGCCGCTCCACGCGCGCGCCGCGACCTCGAGCGCGCGCGCGAAGATCGACGCCACGGTGCTGCGCGCCGCGCGCACTGGCTTTTGGAGCGTCGGCACGCTCCGGCCGGACGTCGATCGCGCGCCGGTGGTGATCCGGCTCGCGGCGCCGGCGACGCCCGCGGTGCTCGCGAAGCTCGCCGCGGCGGGCGCGGAGCTCGAGCTCGATCGCGGCGCGCCGCTCGCCTTCGAGCGCAACGTGCCGGCGCACGTCAGCGAGCGCGCGGCGCTCGCGCTCGCCGCGCTCCCCGAGGTCGAGCGCGTCGCCCTCGCGCCGACGGGGCGCTCCTTGCCGATGGCGCACTCGTCGGAGCTCTTGCGCATGGCCGACGCGCGCGGCGCGCGCCCCGCGCTCGATCTGCTCACCGGCGCGGGGGTCACCGTCGGAGACAGCGACAGCCTCGTCGACGTCTTCCATCCGGCGATGTTCCGCGCCGACGCGGGCTACTTCGACTGGATCGACGTGAACCGGGACGGGCACTTCACGCCGGGCGTCGACGCGATCGATCTGAACGGCGACGGCGTCGCGAGCGACGGCGAGACCGCGATGCCGCTCACGGCGGCGACCTACGACTGGTACGGCGCCGTCGCCGCGCGCGACGCGAGCTTCGATCCGGGCGTGGATTGGCTCTACCTCGACACCAACGGCAACGGCGTGCGCGACTACGGCGTCGCGGCGGGGTTCGACGACACGACGCCGGCGTTCGGCGAGCCGCTGTTCGTGCCCGACGATCTCGATCGGAGCGGCAGCCTCGATCCCGGCGAGAAGGTCGTGCGCCTCGGCACCTCGAAGTACAAGAAGGTGCGCGTGCACGTGACCTACCTCGCGAAGGTCAACCACGTC
This sequence comes from Myxococcales bacterium, assembly GCA_021783935.1. Classification (GTDB taxonomy): domain Bacteria; phylum Myxococcota_A; class Polyangia; order Polyangiales; family JADJMO01; genus CAIXWQ01. Next base: position 1,441 of record JAJXTK010000050.1, read on the forward strand.
TACGAGCGCGGGGTCGATCTCTCGAGCACGCCGGTGGATCTCACGCACGGCAAGCTCTATGGCTTCCCCGACGCCTACCACGCGACCGGCGTCACCTCGATCCTCGCGGGCGACGTCCCGCTCGCCGGGCGCACGTGGGTCGGCATCGCGCCCGACGTCGATCTCGTCCACTCGTTCGACGTCGACACGACGGGCGAGCTCCTGCCGACGGCCGCGGCCACGTGGCTGCTCGCCCAGGGGGCCGAGGTGATGCTCTACGAGCTCGCGCCGTGGACCGGCTTGCCCCTCGACGGCACCGATCCGCTCTCGCAGATCATCGATGACTCGGCGACCAAGAGCGGCGTCGCGCACGCGTGCCCCACCGGCGATCAGGGCTCGGCCCGCAAGCACGCGCACCTGTCGCTCGGCGCCGGGGCGAGCGGCGAGCTCGGCTTCGATCTCCCCGCGCACGCGAAGGCTTGGACGGAGCCGCTCTCCGAGGTCGAGCTCACCGCGCACGTGCGCGGCGGCGACGTGGCGTCCTTCACGCTGAGCGGCCCGAACGGCGTCTCCTTCGCGCTCACCGACGGCGCGACCGGCGCGCTCGCGGGGGGGGCGAGCTACTACGTGTCGGTGCAGACGACGAGCCGCGGCACCAAGATGTACGACGCGTACATCTACCTGTCGCCCACTGCCCCGAGCACCGACGCGCTCCCGGTCGGCGCCTGGACGCTCGCGGCGCGTGGCGGCGCGACCGACGTGACGGTCGAGGCCTACCTCTCGGACGACAAGTCGAGCTGGGCGGTCGGCGCGGCGTGGGACGCCGCGGTGGCGACCGACGCGATCACGATCGGCGTCCCCTCCACGGCCGATCACTGCATCGCGGTCGGCGCGATGCCCGATCATGTCGCCGAGGCGTCGACCCCGTGGTTCGACATGACCTCGTACGTCGAGTACGACGTCCCTTCGAGCCTGGTCGAGACGCAGCGGCAGGCGCGGGCGTACTCGCCCCTCGGACCGCGCATCGACGGCGCGCAGAAGCCCGACGTGCTCGCGCCCGACAATCCGTGGGCCGCGGCGCCGCACACGACCCAAGACACCTACCTCTTCCCGCACGCCGCCTACACGGTGTTCGGGGGCACCTCGGGCGCCGGACCGCACGTCGCGGGGCTCGCCGCGCTGCTCGCGCAGGCGGGGGTCAAGGGGGACGCCGCGCGCGACGCGATGAGGCAGGGCGCTGACGTCGGCGACGGCAAGACGCCGCTGCCGAACGCGGTGTACGGCTACGGCGCGCTCGACGCGGCGCGCGCGTTGGGCGTCACCAGCGCGGGGCTCACCCCCACGGTCTCGCTGAAGGTCGATCCCCCCTCGCCCGCCGTCGGCGCGACGGTCACCCTCACGCCGGTGGTGTCGGGCGGCGACGGCCTCGAGGTCAAGTGGGACGACGACTACGACGGCACGTGGGACGTCGGCTACGCGCCCGCCGCGCCGCGCGCGATCACCGGCGCACAGGCCGGCAAGCGCTCGTTCAAGGCTCGCGTGCGCAATGCGAGCGGGCACTTCGCCGAAGCGATGACCGTCGTCGTGTTCACGCCCGCCGGCGAGGCGACCAGCTCCTCGAAGGGGTGCGACTGCGGCGCCTCCGGGCGCGGGGGGTCGCTCGGCGCGGCGGGCGGCCTGGCCCTGGCGACGCTCGCGATCGTGCGAAGGCGGCTGCGCGCGCGCGTGAAGCCCGCGCGCGGCGCGCTCCTAGCAGGCCGTTGAGAAACGGCCTGCGGAAACTGTGACCGCCAGCAGGCTGTGGTCGATCGCGCGAGAGATCGCGGCATGACCCGGGAGAGGATCGGCCGGTCTCGGAGAAACTCCACAGCCTGCTAGCGGGCGCTGCTCAGACGAGCTTCGCGTCGAGCTCGATGGTCGAGATCGCCGCGAGGGCGCGGGAGATCGGGCAGCCGGCCTTCGTCGCTTGGGCGATCTCGTCGAACTTCTTGGCGTCGATGCCGGGCACGCTCGCGCGGCACTCGAGGCGCATCTTGGTGACGGTGAAGCCGATCTCCAGCTTCTCGAGCGTGCAGTAGGCCTTGGTGTCGATGCGCGTGGCCTTGAGGCCCGCCTTCTCGAGCCCCGCCCCCAGCGCCATCGAGAAGCAGGCCGCGTGGGCGGCCGCCAGCAGCTCCTCGGGGTTGGCGCCGGGCTCGTCGCCGAAGCGCGTGCCGAAGCCGAAGGCGGCCTTCACGCCGCTCGGGCTCGCGAAGCTCCCCTTGCCCTCCTTGAGGCCACCTTCCCAAATCGCGGTCGCAGTTCGAATCGGCATGGAATCCTCCGTCGCGCGCGTCGCTGGGCTGCTCCGCGGTTCCGCTTCGATGCTCGGGCGGCGCGCTCGTCACCGCGCGAGAGCGATTCCCTCCGCTCGTGCCTCGCCGAGGCAGCGGCCAGAATGACGCCGATGGAGGTGTGTTCCCGGATCCGCGCGCGCCGATGAGCGCGAGCTCGCGCGCGAGGGGACACTGCCGCGCGTTCGACGCCGCGCACGAGCGAACCTGCATCGAGGATCGCGCCGGCGCAGGCGCGCCACGTCGGACGATCTCCGGCAGCGGTTCGACGCCGGTGAGGTCGGCCTTGATGCGACGTTGATCGCCGACTCGACCGTGCACGGCTGCCGTCGCCCCGACGACGCGCGCGTCGGAATCCCGACGCCGCACCCGCGCCGGACCGCGCTTTCGCGTGGACCGCCCCTTGCTGGTCGAGGCCCCGAGACCTACAGCGCGCATCGAACCCAACGCAGCGAGCGGCCGCACCCATCATGAGCACCTCCGTCCAGAGCCAGCCGACCGCCGAGGCGCGCGTCGGGGTCGAGAGCCAGGCGCCCGCCAAGCCGCGGAGCAAGGCCAAGATCATCTTGCCGATCGTGCTCGTCGTCGCCGCGGCCGCCGCGCTCGGCTACCACGAGCACGCCAAGCACTTCGAAGACACCGACGACGCGCAGGTCGACGGCGACATCACCAACGTGAGCCCGCGCGTCTCGGGCACGATCAAGGCCGTCTACGGGGTCGAGAACCGGTACGTGAAGGCGGGCGAGCTGCTCGCGGAGATCGACCCGGTGGACCTCGAGGTCGTCGTGCTGCAGGCCAGGGCCACCGTCGCGCAGGCCGAGGCGCAGCTCAAGGTCGAGGATCCGACGGTCGCCATCACCGAGACCTCGAACGTCGCGAACGTGGCCAACGCGAGCTCGGACCTCTCGTCGTCCTTCGCGTCGACCAGCGCGGCGGGCAAGGAGGTCGTGCAGCTCGAGGCGCAGCTCGTCACCGCCGAGGCCAACGACAAGCTCGCGCAGGACGAGAAGGCCCGCGCCGCGTCGCTGCTCGCGGGCGGGGCGTTGTCCAAGCAGGACTACGATCAACGCGTCACGACGGCGGCGGCCACCAAGGCGCAGGTCGACGCGATCAAGGCCTCGATCGCGGCGGCGCAGGACCGCGTCGCCGAGGCGTCGGCGCGCGCGAGCGCGGCGAAGAGCCGGCTGACCGAGGTGAAGACCAACGCGCCGATGCAGCTCGAGACGCGCAAGGCCTCGGTCGTCGCGCGGCAGGCGACGCTCGATCTGGCGCGCGCGCAGCTCAAACAGGCGGAGCTGAACGTCTCGTACGCGAGGATCGTCGCGCCGGTGTCGGGCATCATCGGCAAGAAGGGGGTGGCCGTCGGCGATCGCGTGCAGCCCGGGCAGCAGCTGTTCGCGGTCGTGCAGGTCGACGACCTGTGGGTGACGGCGAACTTCCGCGAGACCCAGCTCGCCAACATCGTGCCTGGCCAGCACGCGACGGTGCACGTCGACGCGCTGGATCTCGATCTGAGCGCGACGGTCGAGAGCGTCGGCGGCGCGACCGGCTCGCGCCTGAGCGTGCTGCCCCCCGAGAACGCGACGGGCAACTACGTGAAGGTCGTGCAGCGGATGCCGGTGCGAATTCGCTTCGCCCAGGGGCAGAACGGGCTCGAGCGCCTCCGCCCCGGCATGAGCGCCGAGCCCGAGGTCCGGGTGCGGTGAGCGCCAGCTCCGCGGCCGCGGCGGCCAGAGAGCGCCCCGCCTACTTCGAGACCGGCTGGACCGGCGGCCGCAGCCCGTGGGCCATCGCGCTCGTCGTGACGCTCGCGACGTTCATGGAGGTGCTCGATACGAGCATCGCGAACGTGTCGCTCCCCCACATCGCGGGCAACCTCTCGGTCACGCAGGACGAGAGCACCTGGGTGCTCACGAGCTACCTCGTCTCGAACGCCATCGTCCTGCCCGTGAGCGGGTGGATCGCGTCGCGCGTCGGCCGCAAGCGCTTCTACATGGCGAGCGTCGCGATGTTCACCGTCAGCTCGTTCCTCTGCGGCGTCGCCCCCTCGCTCGGCTGGCTGATCTTCTTCCGCGTCCTGCAGGGGCTCGGCGGCGGCGGGCTCGGTCCGAGCGAGCAGTCGATCCTCGCCGACACCTTCCCGGTGAAGAAGCGCGGGATGGCCTTCGCCGTCTACGGCATGGCCGTCGTGCTCGCCCCGGCGATCGGGCCGACCCTCGGCGGGTTCATCACCGATCACTACCACTGGCGCTGGGTCTTCTTCATCAACGTGCCGGTCGGGATCGTCTCGATGCTGCTCACCTCGCGCATGGTCACCGACCCGCCGCACCTGAAGTGGGCCAAGGAGAAGGCGGGCGGCATCGACTACGTCGGGCTGTCGCTCATCGCCCTGGGGCTCGGCGCGCTCGAGATCGTGCTCGACAAGGGGCAAGAGGACGACTGGTTCCACTCGAGCTTCATCGCGTGGACCGCGACGGTGTCGGCCGTGGCCCTGGTGACGTTCGTGATCTGGGAGTGGAACCACGAGCACCCGGTCGTCGAGGTGCGGCTGTTCAAGAGCCGCACCTTCGCGGCCGCGAACGTCATGATGCTGACCCTCGGCGTGAGCCTCTTCGGATCGACCGTGCTCTTGCCGCAGTACATGCAGATCTTCATGGGCTACACCGCCGAAGACGCCGGCATGGCGCTCTCGCCGGGAGGGTTCGTGGTCATCTTGCTCCTGCCGCTCGTCGGCACGCTGGTGTCCAAGACCGACCCGCGGCGGCTCATCGCGGTCGGCTTCTCGGTGCTCGCCGGCTCGCTCATCTACATGTCGACGCACCTCTACGAGGGGATCGACTTCCACCACGCGGTGATGCTGCGCGTCTACCAGTCGGTCGGCATGGCGTTCCTGTTCGTGCCGATCAACAACGTCGTGTACGCCGACGTCCCCCTCGAGAAGAACAACGCGGTGTCGGGGATCGTGAACCTCTCGCGCAACATGGGGGGCGACATCGGGATCGCGTTCGTCACGACGATGATCGCGCGCCGCGGGCAGATGCATCAGACGCGGCTCGTCGCCCACGCGACCAACTACGACCCGGCCTTGGTGGCGCAGCTGCAGGGGCTCACGCGCGCGCTCGAGCGCTCCGGGCTCGCGACCGTCGAGGCGACCAAGCGCGCGACCGCCATCGCCTACCGGCAGCTCATCGGCCAGGCGATGACGCTCGCGTACATCGACGTGCTCAGGGTGATGGGGGTCGCGACCGCCCTCATGGTGCCGCTCGTGTTGCTGACGCGCCGGCCGCGCGGCGGGCCCGCGATGGGGCACTGACGCGCGCGGGAGGTCAGTTCATGCGCGGCGTGCACGGGCCGACCGCGCTGCCGGTGCTCGCCGACCACGAGAGGATCGCGCGCTGCGCGCGGACGCACGCGTCGCCGACGCCCGTGTCGCTCGCGCCGCTCGCGACCATGATCGTCGACGGGGAGGCGGCCAGCGGGCAGTTCAGCGCGCAGCGATAGCAGCCGTTGCCGTCGGTCACGACCGGGGCCACGTCGGGGCGGAGCTTGATCGTCGCAGCAGGAGCGTGCGAGGCGCCGCGCGCGAGGCTCTGGGCCGAGCTGTCGCTGCTGCCCGGGTCGCTCGACCCCGGGTCGCTCGACCCCGATCCCGGATCGCTCGATCCCGGATCGCCCGCGTACGGATCGCCGGAGTACGGATCGCCCGAGGATGGGTCGCCGACCGACGGATCGCCGTTGACCACGTCGCCGGACGGGTCGGTGTAGTCGTAGTAGCCCGGGTCGGTCGTGCTCGGATCGTCCCAATACGGGGCCCCGCAGCTGCCCGCGAGCCACGCCCCCTCGTCGAGCACGTAGCTCGCCCTGCACTGCTCCGACGCGCCGCCGCAGGCGCTCAAGACCGCGGCCGCCATCGCTCCGAGGGTGAGGGCCGAGAGCACCCGCCGCGTCCGACGCTCGCGCACGCGCTCATCATGCCACCGCGCGGCCGAGGCGACCACTGGCTCGGCGATGATCGGTCCGCGCGCGCTTCGCCCGCCGTACGGGCCCCCGTACGCTCGGGCGCTTGGGGGCTCGCTCGATCGGGGAGCGATTGGCGCCGACCCCGCCCGCCGCCGTTGACCGACGAAACGAGAAGGCGGGAGTCTCGAGCCGTGCGCCGCACTCGAACCTGGATCGTCGCCGCCTCGTTCGTCGCGCTCGGGTGCCACAGCGGAGGCGCGTCGTCTCCCCCACCGAGCGCCGGCTCATCGGCCTGCGCCGAATCGGAGGTCACGCAGGCGGACGGCACTTGCCAGCCGGCCGGCGTCCCCGCGGCGGCGTGCACCGACGGCTTCACCCCCGACGGCCAGGGGGGCTGCGACGTCGTGATGCCGACGGCCGACTGCCCCGACGGCACCATGGCGGTCCCCGGCGACACCGCGTGCCGTGCGGTCGGCGTCGTCGAGCCACCGACGTGCCCGCCAGGACAGCTCGCGCTGCCGGGAGAGAGCCTGTGCCACGAGCTCGGCGACTGCGGCTCGGCGCCTTGGGGGAGCGCCCCGATCGACGCGACCACGCAGTTCGTCGACGGCGCGTCCACGGGCGCGAGCGACGGCAGCGCGGCGCGCCCATGGAAGACGATCGGGGCAGCGATCGCCGCGGCCGACGCCGCGAGCACGCCGACCTCGTCGATCGCGATCGCGGCCGGCAGCTACGCCGAGAACGTCACGCTCTCCGTCAAGCCGACCAAGCTCTTTGGCCGATGCCCACGGCTCGTCGAGATCGTCGGCAGCGGCGGGGCGCCCGCGATCCGCATCACGGGGAGCGCGGCGCGCGGCTCGGAGGTGCACCGGCTCGCCGTGCGCGGCGACGGCGTCGGCGTCTCGATCGAGGCAGACACGGACGCGACGAGCCTCGACGGCGTGTGGGTCCACGACGCCGCGGGCTTCGGCGTGCTCGCGCAGTCGGCGGTCACGATCACGAGCGCGCTCGTCGAGGCGACCACCGATGCGGGGATCTACGCGCTGTCGGGCGCGGCGCACGTCGGCGGCACGCTGGTCCGCGGGATCGTGCGAGGCAGCGACCCGAACGTCTCGGGCGAGGGGATCGTCGCGCGCGAAGCAGGCGCGCTCGATCTGAGCGGCGTGGTCGTCGAGCACGCGCTCGGCGCCGGGGTACGTTCGACCAACTCCACCACGACGATCGCCGGGGCGCTCGTGCGCGACACGGCGCCGTACGCGACGGGCAACGCCGGCTACGGCATCGAGCAGTTCGTCTCCGACGGCCAGGCCGGCACGCTCACCGTCACGGGCTCGACCGTCGCGCGATCCACCACCGCCGGGATCGCCGTGGGCGGCCGCACGCAGGCGCTCATCGAGGCGAGCCGCGTCCACGACACCGCCGCCGGCCCTGCGGGCGCCGGCGCGACCGGCTCGGGGCTCACGGTGCAATCGGTCACGGGCGTCTCGTCGCCGGCGCCGACGGCCACCGTGCGCGGCTCGCTCTTCGAGCGCAACCACGCGATCGGCGTCGGCGCGATCGGCAGCTCGATCTCGCTCGCCGCCTCGGTGGTGCGCGACACCGTCAGCGACGCCACCAACGCGAACGGCATCGGCGTCGAGGCGCAATGGGACGCCGGCAACCGCAGGCCCTCCCAGGTGACGATGACGGGCTGCCTCGTCGAGCGCAACCAGGGCGTCGGCGTCGTCGCCGACGGCGCGCAGCTGTCGATCACCCGCAGCGTCGTGCGGCGCACGCAGGCGCTGCCGGGCTCGGCGCGCTTCGGCTTCGGGCTCGAAGCCTTCTCGAAGGCCGCCGCGCGGGGGAAGCTCACGCTGCAGAGCACCCTCGTCGCCGGCAACCTCGCGACCGGGATCTTGATCGACGGCGCCGACGCCGACATCTCCGAGTCGACCGTGCGCGACGTCGAGCCCCAGCAATCCGACCACAAGAACGGCCGCGGCATCGAGGTGCAGGATCTCGATGCGACCCTCGCGCCGCCAGAGGTGACGCTGCGCACGACCTCCGTGCGCAACTGCAACGACGTCGGCGTGATGATCACCGACCACGCCGCGGCGACGATCGACGGGCTCTCGGTGGTCGAGACGCACGCGCTCGCAGACGGCAGCGGCGGCGACGGCCTCGTCGTCTGGGACGCGAAGACCTCGGTCGCCGACACGTCGATATCGAGCTCGGCGCGCGCGGGGATCCTCGGGCTCGGGAGCGACGTCGCGCTCACGAACACCACGGTGCTGTGCGCGTCGTTCGCGGTCGACGGCGAGCCGGACTCGATTTCGCAGGCTCCCTATTCGTTCGATTTCACGGGCGGCGCCACGTGCGGGTGCGGCGACCAGACCGGCTCCTGTCAGGTGCTGAGCGCGCACCTGTCGCCGCCGACCCCGCTCGCGCCGATGAAGTGACTCGCGCCTCAGCTCCCGAGCAACACGAGCTTCAGCACCGCCATGCGCACGAACAGCCCGTTCTGCGCCTGGCGGAAGTAGGCGGCGCGCGGATCGGCGTCGACCTCGGGGGTGATCTCGTCGACGCGCGGCAGCGGGTGCATCAGCACGGCGTCCCCCTTCATCTTGGCGAGGCTCTCGCGGTCGATGATGAACTTCCCCTTGGCGCGCGCGTACTCCTCCGGCTTGTCGGCGAAGCGCTCCTTCTGCACGCGCGTCTGGTAGACGACGTCGGCCTTGGCGAGCGCCGGGTCGAGCTCAAAGACCTCCTCGAAGTGCACCTCCTGGCGCGTGAGGTACTCCTTGATGTCGTCGCCGATGCGCACGACGTCGGGCGCGACGAACGTGAAGCGCGTGCCCCTGTACTTCGCGAGCAGATAGACGAGCGAGCGCACGGTGCGGCCGTTGGCGAGGTCGCCGACGAACGCGACGTTGAGGTGATCGAGGCGGCCGACCTCCTTGCGGATCGTGTAGAGGTCGAGCAGCGCCTGCGTCGGGTGCTGCCCCGGGCCGTCGCCCGCGTTGATGATCGGCACCCGCGAGATGTGGGCCGCCCGCGCCGCCGCGCCGCTCTGGAAGTGGCGCATGACGATGACGTGGCCGTAGTGCTCGACGACGCGGATGGTGTCCTCGAGCGTCTCCCCCTTGGCGGCGGACGAGAAGTCGCGCGCGTTCTCGCTCGAGAGCACCTGGCCGCCGAGCCGCAGCATGGCCGACTCGAACGACAGGCGCGTTCGGGTGCTCGGCTCGTAGAAGAGCGTGACCATGATCTTGCCGCGGAGCAGCTCGCTCGCCCCTCCGGACGCGATCCGCTCCATCGCCTTGGCCTCGTCGAGCACGAGGTCGAGCATCTGTCGGTCGAACTGCTGCGCCTTCACCACGTGGTCGAGCTTCATGGCACCCCTCGCGCGTTTGGTTCGAGATCGGGCGGCGGCGTACGAAGGCTCGCCACGCGACTCAAGGGGCGTGGCAGCCACACCCCGGTGGGGTGGCGGCTCGCGTCGAGAGAAGAGGGACAGAAACACGCCGCAAAGAAGGGGCGAAGGGGAGCTTGCTCCAGGCAGCGGCTTCTTCCCCCGTCCTGCCGCGGCCTCGCCGCCGTCGGCCTACCGGGCGTCTCCTCGTCATGTGGGCTCTTTCGAGCTGCGTCGGCCTGCGCACGAGCGCGGCCGCCGCCCCCCCCCGTACGCGCACCCTCCCGAGCGCCGCGATACGATCGCGCGATGCACCTGCGCTGCTCGCCCGTCGTCGCGCTCGCGACGCTCTCACTCGCCTCCGCGTGCGGCTCGACGAGCCCGTCCTCGACCGTCGGCGACGCGAGCAGCCCGGACGCTGGCCTGGACACGGGGGCGACGGCCGACGCGCCCATCACCGCCACCCACGACGCGGCGAGCGACGCCGACGCGACGAGCTGCGCGCCCGGCGCGGCCGCGGCGGACGTCGACCCGTGGTCGATGCGCCCGCCGGCCGCGGGCTTCGGCGGGATCACGAGCGCGGCGACGGGCAGCCACTCCGACGTGTTCCTCGACTCGCCGACCCACTACATCCGCGTCGGCGCGCGGCTCGACTGGGGGGGCACGGTCGTCTTCTTCGGCCTCGCCGCGAACCCGGCGAGCAACGTGATCGACGCGAACGACACCGGCCGCGAGCTGCAGCTCGCGCTCTACGATCCGACGCGCAGCCGCCAGCCATGCGCCGCCGACGCGTCGTGCGCGACGTCGACGGCGAGCTGCGGCAACTCGATCACCTACCTCGGCTGGGATCCGGTGCAGGGGGGCGACGAGTGCGGCCACGGGGCGTCGGTGACCTCGCACGGCCAGGCGGGCGACGCGCTCGAGCTCGTCGTGCAGCCGCTGCAGTGGAATCCGAATTGGGACGCGACCGACTGCAGGAACGACCCGTGCGGCGCCGCCGGCCGCCCGGTCGACGTGACGTATCGAATGCGCCTGCGCTTCGTGCGCGAGCACGTCGTCGAGGTCGACACCGAGGTGACGAGCGCCGAGTCGATCGATCACCCGACGACGTCGCAGGAGTTCCCGACGCTCTACGTCGCCAACGGCGCGAACGGCATGCCCGATCTGCCTGACCTGCTCGACGCCGCCGGCAGCGCGCCAGCGATCTCGACGCCCGCGAACAACGGCTTCTACGTGGGCGATTTCGACTCCCCCGCGCCGTGGGTGACCTGGCAGAACACGACCCACGACTACGGCGTCGGCCTCGCGATGGACCAGGGGATCACGGCGTTCCAGGGGTGGCGCGCGACGAGCCCCTACTTCCACAACGTGCGCGCGAAGATCGCGTTCGGGCTGGCGCACGGCGCCGCCGTGCGCGGCATGAGCTACCTCGCGCTCGGCAGCTTCGCGACGGTGAAGAGCGAGCTCGAAGCCGCGCTCGCCGCGCGCGGCCCCTTCGGACACGTCGACGCGCCGACGACGATCTCGTACGCGGCCGGCGCCCCGCTGACCGTCGCAGGCTGGGCGCTCGACGATCGGCCCGGTACCACGATCGAGGCCTGGCTCGACGGCGCGAATGTCGCGACGACCACGCCGAGCGCCGCGCGCGCGGACGTCTGCGCGGCCTATCCGGCCTACGTCGGCTGCCCGAACGTCGGCTTCTCGCTGAGCGTGCCGACGAGCGGGCTGTCGGCGTGCCCGCACCTGCTGCGCGTCGTCGCGCGCGACGCCGACGGCAACGAGCAGCCGCTCGGCGAGCGCGTGATCGCGGCGAACTGAGGGGGGGGGAGCCGAAGCCGCAGCCGGTGCCGGTGCCGGAGCCGGTGCCGGTGCCGGAGCCGAGGCCGGTGCCGGAGCCGAGGCCGGTGCCGATGCCGGAGCCGAGGCCGGAGCCGGTGCCGATGCCGCAGCCGGAGCCGAAGCCGGTGCCGCTGCCGGAGCCGATGCCGCAGCCGGAGCCGAAGCCGGTGCCGCTGCCGGAGCCGAAGCCGCTGCCGATGCCGCAGCCGCCCCGCCCCCCGCTCAAATGTGCGAGTTGATGATCGTCCCCTTGCCCGTCTCGTCGCTCGCCGTCACCGAGTGCCAGCCGGGGGGCAGCGGCGGGTCGGTCCAGAAGAAGACCTTGCGCGCGTCGATCGGCGAGAGGTTCACGCAGCCGTGCGATCGCGGCGTGCCGTACTCGTCGTGCCAGTAGGCGGCGTGAAGAGCGTAGCCCGCCTCGAAGTACTGCACCCACGGCACATCGCGCAGCTCGAACTTGTTGTCGACCTCGTTCGCGTCCATCGTCGTGGTCACGTGCTTGTCGCGGATCTTGAAGACGCCGCGCACGGTCGACTTGCTCGTCTTCGGATCGCCGATGCCGTCTTGCCCCGTCGAGACGAGCGTCGCGTAGACCGGCTTGTCCCCTTCGAAGAGGATCAGCGTCTGCTTCATGACGCTCAGGTCGACCCACTTCTGGGTCCCCTTGGCGAAGCCGGGCCACTCGTCGGGCTTGCGCGCGATGATGATGTCGTTCTTGCGCAGCCAGCGCCCGTCCTTCATCTCGAAGTAGCGCGCGCCGCCGATCGTCTGGTCCTTGCCGGTGAGCGCGACGGCCTGCCGGAAGACCAGCTCGCCGTCCTCCTTGGGCGCGCCGCCCTCGAGGCGCCAGCACTTGGTGCCCTTGTGCTCCTTCGCGTTCGCGTGCGCGAAGGCGATCGGCAGCGTGAAGTCGGCCGAGAGCTCGACGCCGTGCCACTGCGAGCCGGTGTTCGGCTTCAGCTTGCTCGCCGGCACCAGGCGCAGATCGGTGGTCACCGCGAACTGCCGGAAATTCCCCTCGGCGCCCGTCGTGAACGCGTCGATGAGCGCGAGCCCCGTGTGGCGCTTCACGCGCCCCGCGATCACCGCGTACTTCGGCGCGATGAACGCCGACAGGTGCGGCACCTTGCGCTCGCCCCCTTGGAGCCACCACGGCACCGGCTCGTTCGGCGCGTCGGCGCCGAGCAGCTCGAGGAGCGACAGCTCGCGCGACGGACGGGCGAGTGCGGCGTCGCCCGCGTCGATGGGCGCGCCCGCGTCGACGATGGCGACCGACTCGGGCGCCGGGGCCGCCTCGTCGCCGTCGTCGTCGGCGTCCTTGCCCTTGTGCTTGCCCTTCTTGGTGTCCTTGACCCCCTCGAACATCGGGCCCGAGACGGTGATGGGGCGGCCGCGATCGAGCTCGGGGACGTCGTTCGCGCCGGGGGTGACGCTCGCGAGCTCCTTCTCGTGCCGCTTGTACCAACGCAGGTGGTTGTCGAGCTTGAACTCGTACTGCAGCTGCTCCTCCTTCGAGGGGATTCGCAGGTACTGCGGGGCGACGCTGCGCACGAACGCGTAGCGGTACGGCATCGGCTTGGTGAGGTCGGGGCGCCGCTGCTTGGTGACCCTCACGACCGGATCGTCGAGGTTGGTCGTCGCGTACTCGCCGACGCAGACGTGGCCGAGCGGCTTGATCTCGTACCAGCCGCCCGGGCAGCCGGCGGTCCCCTCGGGCTTGTCGCCGCGCGCGACGATCGCCCCCGATCGCAGGTAGCCGATGCGCCCCGACGACTTGCTCGGCGAGGCGTAGATCCACGCCGTGAGCGCGACGGCGGCCAGCGTCGGCCCCTGCGGCACCGCCGACGACAGCGTCAGCGGATCGACCGACGAAGAGGCGCTCGCGAGGCTCGTCGGCGCGCTCGAGGGGGCCGACACGGGGGCCGCGTCGAGAGGCTTCTTCTTGCACGCCGCGACGCCGGCGAGCGAGAGGGCGCTCGCGACCACGCACGCGACGTTGCGGAAGAACCGACCACCGACCGAGCTCGACACTACGCCTCCAGCGACCTCTCGTACGCCTAACTACCCACGAACGGGCAAGGATCCAAAGCCGTGCTGACGGCCGGGCGCGACGAGCCGCGCCCCGAGGGGCTTGGACGCGCGCGGCGGGGGCCCGATTTCTGGGCCAATCGAGGCTCGGGCACGAGCGTCCGACGGGCGTGCGCGCTTCTTCGCACCGATCGCGTGCTTGGCCCGGCGACGCTCCGGTAGCATACCGAGCCCACATGGAGGCCTACCCCATCGCCGGCTCTGTCATCGCGGGGCGCTACCGGATCGACGCGCTCCTCGGCGAGGGGGGCATGGGCGCCGTCTTCCGCGCGACCGAGCTGTCGCGCAACCTCGGCGTCGCGATCAAGTTCCCGTCGCCCGAGATGCGCATACGCCCCGGCATGGCGAGCCGCTTCGCGAACGAAGCGACCGCCGCCGCGCGCATCGCGTGCGAGCACGTGGTGCAGATCTACGGCGTCGAGGCGACCGAGCAGGGCACCCCCTTCATCGTGATGGAGCTGCTCGAGGGGCGCGATCTCGACGCCGTCGTCGAGCGCGAGGCGCCGCTGCTGCCGGCGCGCGCGGTGCACTTCACGCTGCAGATCCTCCGCGCGCTGCAGGTCGCGCACATCGCGGGGGTCGTGCACCGCGATCTGAAGCCGAGCAACGCGCTCATCGTCACGCGCGACGGCGACCCCGACTACCTCAAGCTCATCGACTTCGGCATCACCAAGATCCTCGGCGACGACAAGGGGCTCACCAAGACGTCGACCACGCTCGGCACCCCGGCGTACATGGCCCCCGAGCAGGCCACGCGCGCCAAGTCGGCCGACGCGCGCAGCGATCTCTACTCGGTCGGCGTGGTCCTCTACGAGCTGCTCACGCGCCGGCAGCCATTCGAAGGCCAGTCGCAGAACGAGGTCGTCATCAAGATCTGCACCGAGCCGCCGATGCCGATCCGCACCGCGCGCCCCGATCTGCACCCGGGGCTCGCGGGCGCGGTCGAGCACGCGCTCGTGAAGGCCCCGCTCGGTCGCTTCCCGACCGCCGAGGCGTTCGCGGCGGCGCTCGAGCCCTTCGCCGACGCGCGCTCGCGGGCGGTGATCGAGCGCATCCACGCCGGCGGCGGCGGGGCCTTCCTGACGGGCGGCGCGCTCGCCGCCGCGCCGCCGCCGCTCGCCGAGGAGCCGCTGCCGCCGCGCGCGC
>JAJXTK010000644.1 GCA_021783935.1 Myxococcales bacterium
CATCGGCGCGCCGTCGAGCCTCGCGCGCCGCGCGATCGGATCGATCTCGATCGGGCCGAGGGCGATGGTCGGGGTCGGGCGCGCGCGCCGGTGCAGGGCGCGCACGCGGGCGAGCAGCTCGTCGATCTCGAACGGCTTGACGAGGTAGTCGTCGGCGCCGCCGTCGAGCGCCTGCACGCGATCGCGCGTCTCGGCGCGCGCGGTCAGCATCAGGATCGGCACGTCGCAGCCCCGGGCGCGCAGCTGACGGCACACCTCGAGGCCGTCCCCCTCGGGGAGCATCCAGTCGAGCACGACGACGTCGAAGCTCGCGTCCTTGGTCTTCTTCAGCGCCGCGGCGCCCGACGCGCACAGCTCGACCTCGAACTCCTCCTCGCCGAAGGCGCGCGCCAGGAAGGAGGCGAGCTTGCGATCGTCCTCGACGACGAGGAGCTTCATCGACCTCGCGTCATTCTACGCGCCGGCTCACTTGCCGCGCTTCTTGAGCCACTCGCGCGTGAAGGCGGCGGCGGCGTCGTAGCTCTTCTCGACGTCGCTCACGACGAACTTCTCGATGATCCCGCCGACGCCGAACACGGACACCTTGATGTCGCCGGTCACGATGCGCTTGACCCCGCCGGGGACGGCGACGAGCTCGAGGGTGCCCTGCGAGTCGATCTTGTCGGTGAGCACGCTGGTGATGGTCTTCCAGCGCCCCCTGCCCTTGCCGAGCTCGTAGTCGACCTCCTCGACGTACGAGAGCTTGTTGCCGCCGAGCAGCTTGGCGACCGGCCCCGGGATCTCGCGCGCGGGCTCGATGCGCACGTGGCGCACGAGCGTGGTCGGCCCCCTGTCGAGCTTGAGGAGCGTGCGGCCGAGCTTCACCGACTCGGCGAGCGCCTTGTTGAACCCCTCGTCGAAGTGGAGCGACTCGTACTCGGGGAAGCTGACGCCTTCGTAGGTGTGCTCGACGCGGAATTTCATCGGGCGCGCAGCATATCGCGTCGGCGCGCCGCGCGGCACATCGCTCAGCCGGGCTTGGGGGCGTCGAAGCAGGTGCAGGCGACGACCTGGCCGCCGCACACCGGGCACTCCTCGAATTCGCAGCCGGGCTGGTGCAGCTCGAAGAAGTAGACGCCACAGCCGGGGCAGGGGGACTCCTCGGGCTCGCGCTCGAGACCGAAGGGGACGCGCTCCTTCGGCTGTTCAGTGTTCATGCGACACCTCGATCATGGCGCCATCAACGGCCGCAGCGAGTTCGCATGCCCGAGCGGCTCGCGCTAGCATGATTCTTCATCGGATGCGCCCGGGCGACCTCCTCGAGCAACGCTACCGCCTCGTGAAGGTGCTCGGTCGGGGCCGCTCGGGGAGCGTCTGGTCCGCGCGCAACGAGCTCATCGATCGGCCGGTGGCGATCAAGGTGCTGCACCGCGCGCTCGCCAGCGACGCCGAGCGGCTGCAGCGCTTCTTCCAGGAGGCGCGCGCCTGCGGGCGCGTGCGCCACCCGGCCGTCGTCGAGGTGCTCGATCTCGGCCAGGCCGACGACGGCGTGCTCTTCCTCGTGATGGAGCTGCTCGACGGCGAGACGCTCGGCTCGCTGCTCGCGCGGCGCGGCCGGCTCGAGGTCGACGAGGCGCTCGCGCTGATCATCCCGATCGCGCGCGGGCTCGACGCGGCGCACGCGCTCGGGATCCTGCACCGCGACCTCAAGCCCGCGAACGTCTACCTGCACCGCACGGCGACCGGGTCGCTGCAGCCGAAGATCCTCGATTTCGGGATCAGCAAGATCCTCGGCAACTCGTTCACGGCTGCCGGCGTCGTGCTCGGCACGCCGAGCTACATGTCGCCCGAGCAGGCGCGCGGGGACGAGCTCGACGCGCGCACCGACCTCTGGTCGCTCGGCGTGATGCTGTTCGAGTGCCTCGCCGGGCGGCTGCCGTTCCTCTCGCGCGAGTACCGCCCGCTGGTCGAGGAGATCCTCGACAAGCCGCACCCGAAGCTCGGCGAGCTCGCGCGCGGCGTCCCCGCGGAGGTCGAGAGCACGATCGACGAGCTGCTCGAGAAATCGCGCTCTCGTCGCCTCGGCAGCGCGGCGGTCCTGGCCCAGCGCCTGACGATGGTGCTGCGCCAGCAAGGGCGCGAGGATCTCGTCCGCGAGCCGGACGAGGAGCTCTCGGACGGCGCCCCCACGCTCGCGCACGACGCGCAGCAGCTGCCCGGGCTCGCGCAGCTTCGAGCCTCGGGCTCCGTGGTCACCTCGGCGGCCCCCTACCAGCCGAAGGCCCCCCGCCCCGCAGCGCGCGACGACGACGGCGAAGACCCGACGCTGCAGCGGGCAGCCGTGAAGGCGGTCGACGTGCCCCTCGACGTGAGCGACGACGCGCCCACGATGACGGCGGGGCCGCAGCCGTACTCCCCCTCGCCGTCGGTGAGGCCGAAGCCGCCGAAGCCGCCGCCTGGGCTGCGAGCCCCCTCGCCCACGACGGCCGCGATCGCCGCGAAGGTCGGCGGCGGACGTCGCACCGACGACGAGCGCAACCCACGCCCCGCCGCGGGCGCGCCCCCGAGGCCTGCAGCGCCCGCTTCGCGCGAGGCACGCGAGCGCGCCGAGCGTCCGACCGATCCGCCGCCGCGCCCGTCGGCCACGCGAGAGTGGGAGGTCGCCGCCGCGCGCGCGGCGTCGGGGCGCGTCGAGCCGAGCCACGCGGGCCAGCTCCCGGCGAAGGAGGTCGAGGCGGAGCTCCTCGACGACGAGGATCCGACGCTCGTCGGCGGTCGCCCTCCCGAGCTGTTCCTTCCGAAGAAGGGCGCGAAGGACCTCGAAGAGACGGTGTCCGACGAGGTGGCCGCGCCCAAGCCCTCGGGCGCCACGCCCGAGCGCGCCGACGCGCCATTGCCGAAGCTCGCTGCGGGGCCGCTCACCGCGTTCGACGCGCGTGGCCACGCGATCAGGGCGGACGCGTCGGCCTCGCTCGGGCCGATCCCCGGCTTCAACGCGCCGGCCCCCACGAACGCGCGCCCCGCGAGCATGCCTGCGCTGCCGAACGCGCACGCGGGGACGCCGGCGCCAGCCGCCGTCCGCGCGAGCACACCGCCGCCGCCGCCGGCGCGACGCAGCACGCCGCCGCCCAAGGCGAAGGGGGCTCCGGGATCGCTGCCGCCCCCGCCGCTGCCGCCAAAGTCGGTGCTGCCGCCCCGCAAGGCGAGCGCGCCGCACATGGCGACGCTGCGTCCGCCGACGGAGGGATTCGCGGCCCCTGCGCCGACCCCCTCGGCGCCGATCCCGGCATTGGCGTTGGGGCTGGTGCCGCCGCCGCGCGCGGCGAACCCCGTACCGATCGTGAACCCGGCTCGGGTGCAGCCGCCGAGCGCGACCTCGATCGAGCCGACGCCCGGCGCGATCGGCGCGCCGCCGCCGACGCAGCCGACGAGCGCGTCGGGGGGCGCCGACGCCTCGCCGCCGAACGAGGTCCCAGCCTCGACGCTGACCCCGCGACGCATCGACGTCCGCGCGTCGGCTCGGCGCGCGTTTCCCATCGTCATGCCCGCGCTCGCCGCGGCGTCGCTGCTCTTGTTCGCGCTCGGCGCGACGCTCGGCACCTGGGCCGCGCTGCGCCGCAAACATCCGCTCACGAGCCCCGACCCGGGCGCTATCGTGCACGCGGCGCAG
>JAJXTK010000645.1 GCA_021783935.1 Myxococcales bacterium
GCGACCGACGCGCCGGCGGCCGAGGCCGAGCGCCTGCGCGATCGCGCGATGGTCGACTGCGCGCGCGCGGGGGGCGCGCCGGTGGCCCTCGAGACGCACGTCGATGGGGCGCCGCACGTGGTGGCCATGGGCGCCGGCGCGGCGGGGAGCGTGCTCGCGCTCGCGACCTCGAGCCTCGTGTTCGCGATCGACCTGCGCGCGCCCACGATCGCGGCGCTCCCCGGGCTTTCAGACGTCGAGGCGGTGGCGGTGTCGCCCGACGGAGCGCGCGTCGCGGCGGCGAGCCGTCGGCTGCTGCGCCTGTGGGACGTGCGCAGCGGCCTCGCGCTCGCGTCGCACGCCCTCGAGAGCACCAGCGCCGCGCCGCTCCTCGCGTTCGTGCCCGACGCGCTCGACGTGCGGTTCGGCGGCGTGTCCGAGCGGCTCGACGCGCGCACGCTCTCGCCGCGTGCGCCCCCCTCCTCGCCGCCGCCTGTGCCGATCGACACGGGCGCGACAGTCGACCCCTCGCGCAGCTCGGTGTCGTTGCAGCCCGCGCGCGGGGCCTCTTCGCGCTCGCTGTCGGTCGCGCCCGCGCACGTGGTCGGCCTCGCGCCGCGCCCCGACGCTCGGGCGCTCGCCGTCGCCACCGACGATGGGCGCGTGCTGCTCTGGTCACCGTCGGGGCTGTGGCCCTCCGGCCCGGAGCGCGCGTCGGTCGTGATCGGGATCGCTGCCGATCGCGCCGCCGCCTTCGTCGCGGTGCCCACCGGGCAGGTCGAGCTGCTCGGCGACGCCGCCGACGCGCTCCGCTGCCGCTTCGGCCGACTGCTCACCCCGTTCGCGATCTGCGCCGAGCGCTTCGTCACCGCGGACCTCGCGGTGCGCGCGCTGGCGGGCGCGTCGGTCGACGATGAACCCTGACGCGGTATCGCGCCGGCGCGAACGCGAGCTTCGTGCGCCTTCGACGCCCCGCGGTATTGCTCCACGTGCGCGCGCGCGCTTGAACCCGTCGCGTGAACCACGCGAGCCCCCCGGTCAGCTCCGACATCCTCTCGTTCGTCGGCAACACGCCGATGATCAAGGTCACGCAGCTCGACACCGGCCCTTGCGAGCTGTTCCTCAAGCTCGAGAACCGCAACCCCGGCCACTCGATCAAGGACCGTATCGGGCTCGCGATGATCAAGGCGGCCGAGCAGGCCGGGAAGCTCGGCGGCGCGCAGAAGCACCTCGTCGAGGCGACCTCGGGCAACACGGGCATCGCCCTCGCGCTCGTCGCCGCGCAGCGCGGCTACGCGCTCACGCTCGTCATCCCCGACAAGATGAGCCAGGAGAAGATCTTCCACCTCAAGGCGCTCGGGGCGGAGATCGTCATCACGCGCTCGGACGTCGGCAAGGGGCACCCCGAGTACTACCAGGACATGGCCGAGCGCATCGCGCGCGAGACCGGCGCGTTCTACGTCGATCAGTTCTCGAACCCCGCCAACCCGCGCGCGCACGAGGAGACCACCGGCCCCGAGATCGAGGCGCAGATGGGCGGCGAGCTCGACGCCATGGTGTGCGGCGTCGGCTCCGGCGGCACGATCACCGGGCTCTCGCGCTACTTCGCCCAGCACGTGCCGAAGTGCGAGATGGTGCTCGCCGACCCGCAGGGCTCGGTGCTCGCCGACTACGTGAAGACCGGCAAGATGGGCGTCGCGGGCTCGTGGTTCGTCGAGGGGATCGGCGAGGACTTCCTCCCCGGCATCTGCGACCTCTCGCGGGTCAAGCACGCCTACTCGATCCCCGACGCCGAGAGCTTCGCGACCGCGCGCGCGCTCTTGCGCCACGTGGGGCTGCTCGTCGGCTCGTCGACCGGCACCCTCGTCTCCGCGGCGCTGCGCTACTGCCGCGAGCAGAGCGCGCCCAAGCGCGTGGTCACGCTCGTGTGCGACAGCGGCAACAAGTACCTGTCGAAGATGTTCAACGACTTCTGGCTGGCCGATCAGGGCTTCATCGAGCGGCCGAGGTCGGGCGATCTGCGCGAGATCGTCACCCACCGCTTCGCCGATCGCACCGTCTTCACGGTCGGGCCCGACGACGCGCTGCTCGTCGCCTACCAGCGCATGAAGCTCTACGACGTCTCGCAGCTGCCGGTCGTCGAGGCGGGCAAGGTCGTCGGCGTCGTCGACGAGTCGGATCTGCTGCTGCACTCGGTCGACGATCCGACCAAGCTGCGCGCGAAGGTGCGCGAGGTCATGGCGACGAGCGTGCGCACCGTGGGCGCGACCACGGAGGTGCGCGAGGTGCTCCCGCTGCTCGCCGCCGGCCTGGTGCCGATCGTCGTCGACGGCGACGAGCTCGTCGGCATCGTCACGCGCATCGACGTGCTGAACTACCTGCGCCGCAAGCTGCGCGAGCTGTAGGGAGCGGTCGCCGGCGCGCGACTCGGCCCGCGCGAGGGTCGCGGATCCACGCCAGGTCGTTGCGCGCGAGCACGAGGTCGGGGCGGGCGCGCAGCGCGGCCTCGAGCGCGGCGATCGACTCGTCGAAGCGCTCGCTCGTGCCCGGCGCGTCGACCGGGAGCACGCGGAGGTTCTCGAGCAGGTAGGCGGCGACGGGGCCGTAGGTCCGCCCGCGCCCGAAGTGCCGCTCGAACGAGGCGACGTCGGTCGCCATGAAGAGCGCGGCCAGGCTCGTCATCAGCGCGCCGCGCAGAGCTTCACGCGCTGCGAACCGATCCGCGAGCGCGCACGCGAGGGCGGCGGCGGCGATCCGGCCTCGCGAGCGACTCGGGCTCTCACACCGGCTCCGGCACCTCGAGGCCCGGCGGCGCTTTGCGCGGGCCGAGGATCCACGGGAGCGTGAGCCGGTGGAAGTTGTGCTCCCCCTCGAGGCCGGCGAGCACGCTGGCGAGCCCCCACTGGAGGCGGTTCACGAAGGTGTTCTCGACCGGCATCTTGAGCGGCTTCGGCAGGTTCGGCAGCACCTCGCCCTGCTTCCACACCACCTTGCGCTGGCGCTTGACCAGGTAGGCGACGTTCTCGCGCGCGGTCTCGCGCGTGTGCTGGAACGGCTCGTCGACCACCACCGGCTGGAGCAGGTGGGTCGTGTAGCCCTTGTAGATCGGCCACCCCTCGGCGTCGGTGGGATCGAAGCCGTAGACGTCGACCAGGGCGCGGTCGTACTCGTCTTCGTCGCCGCGGATCTTCGCGAGCGCCACGCGCTTCATGCCTCGGATCATCTCGTCCGAGAGCACGCGCACGCAGCCGAAGTCGAGGAACGCGACGCGCGTCTCGCGCTCGCCGGTCGGGTCGACGAGGAAGCGGTAGTTGCCCGGGTGCGGGTCGGCGTAGAGGGTGCCGTACTCGTAGAGCGCGCGGAACATGAACTTCCAGATCGCGACCGTCGCGGCGTTGCGCTCCGACCAGCGCGCCGTCTGCGAGAAGGTCTGGTAGTCGGTGCCGCCGATGAGCTCGGTGGTGAGCACGCGCTTGGTCGTCGTCGAGTGGTGCACGCGCGGGATCACGATCGACGGCTCGTCCGCGAACATGGCGCGGAAGGCCTCCGTGGCCGTCGCCTCCCACGTGTAGTCGACCTCGTTGAGGAAGACGCGGCGGATCTCCTCGAGCCCCTCCTTCGTCTGATAGCGACGACCGACCGGCGCGATCATATGCTCCATCAGCGCGAC
>JAJXTK010000646.1 GCA_021783935.1 Myxococcales bacterium
GGCTCGTGTCGTTGTCGGTCTGACGCAGGTGCAGAAAGCGCGAGAGCTTGCCGATGACCGCGTCGATCGTGCCGCCGTAGCCCATCGAACGCATGGTACCCGCTCGCGCGCGCCGCGGACGATCAGCGTGGCGATCGCGCAGCCGGAGCCGATGCCGGAGCCGGAGCCGGAGCCGATGCCGGAGCCGATGCCGATGCCGATGCCGATCCCGCCCCCTCCGGCCCGTCAATCTCCTCGAGCTCCACCGACGGCTCGACCGACGGCGCCGCCGAGCCCCTCGTGCTCGCGTGGCGTGGCCCGCGGGCAGGCCCCGCTTGCCACGGGATGTAGACCTTCGCGGGCGCCTTCGGCGGCGGCTCGTACGCGGGATCGCACGCGAGCACCCCCGCGAGGATCGCGGACATCGGGACGGCGAGCGAGCGGATGGCGGACATCGGTCACCGGTTCGGACACGCTCGAGCGGGGTGAATTGGGCGAGATCGGCGGGCGCGGCGCGGGCCTGGCCGTGCTCGCTCGGACGCGCTTTGGCGGCGCACCTCGAGGCGGTAGGCTCCCTGGCCATGCTGCGCTTCAGCGACGATCCCCAGGAAGCCGACAAGCAGATGCGCGCCGTCATCTTCTACCTGACGACGTTCGGGTACATCGATGGCGACTTCGACGCGTCCGAGAAGGCCTTCGTCCGAGACTACATCTCGAGGCTGGTCGAGGCGCGCGTGCACAACGCGGTGCCGGCCGACCAGGCGGTGCTGCGCGCGGAGCTCACGGCCAAGTACACCACGCACTTCCACGAGGTCTTCGAGAACATCGACCGGCAGGTGCGCGAGCTCTTCACCGAGTCGGTGGCCGAGGGGGAGAACCAGACCGATTTCGTGCACGCGAAGCTGAAGCTGCGCTGCTTCGAGATCTTCAAGAGCTTCGGCAAGGACGATCAGGACCAGCTCCTCGACACCGTCGACGAGCTCATCATGGCCGACGGCACGGTGCACCCGGCCGAACAGAAGTTCCGCAGCGAGCTCGCCCAGCTGCTGGTCGACGACGCGGGGATCGAGCTCGAGGTGGAGGACGAGGAGCCGGCGCGCCCGCACGTGAGCGACGTCGAGGTGAGCCTCGCCGCGCCGAGCGAGAATCACCCGTTCTTCGGGCGTCTCGAGCAGCACTACTCGGGCAAGCCGTACGCGCTCGCCATGCAGGTGAAGGCCGACCGCGAGCTGCTCGACAAGGTCACGGGGATCTGGGACGAGCAGCGCAAGAAGGGCAAGGGGCGCCTCGCTGGCCGCAAGAGCGTCGCCGACTTCGCTGGCCAGGACGGCTTCCTCGACGGCCACGTGTACGTGCTCCCCGAGAAGCCCGGCGTCGAGTACGAGCTCACCGTCCTCGGCGATCTGCACGGCTGCTACTCGGTGCTGAAGGCGGCGCTCTTGCAGTCGGACTTCCTCGCGAAGGTCAACGCCTACCACGCCGATCCGCGCGGCAAGGCGTATCCGGTGCTCGTGCTGCTCGGCGACTACATCGATCGCGGCATGTTCAGCTACCAGGGGGTCCTGCGCACGGTGCTGCAGCTCTTCGCGACGGTGCCCGAGCACGTCTACGTCCTGCGCGGCAACCACGAGTACTACGTCGAGATCCGCGGCAACGTGTACGGCGGCGTCAAGCCCGCCGAGGCGATCAACACGCTCAAGCCGCACACCTCGATCGAGGTCTTCCAGCACTACCAGCGCTTCTTCGAGTCGATGCCGAGCATGCTGCTCTTCGAGAAGACCCTCTTCGTGCACGCCGGCATCCCGCGCGACGGCCTGCTCAAGGAGCGCTGGAAGGACCTCTCGACCCTCAACGATCCCGACCTGCGCTTCCAGATGATGTGGTCCGACCCGAGCGAGGCCGACGTCATCCCCGCGGCGCTGCAGGAGCAGTCGGCGCGCTTCCCGTTCGGCCGGCTGCAGTGCCAGGCGTTCCTGCGCCGCATCGGCTGCCACACCCTCGTGCGCGGGCACGAGAAGGTCAACGAGGGGTTTCGGCGCACCTACGACGATCCCGAGCAGCTGCTCATCACGCTCTTCTCGGCCGGCGGCGCGACCAACGACGACCTGCCGAGGGAGAGCGGCTACCGCTCGGTGACGCCGATGGCGATCACCATCCGCCACAAGGCCGGCAAGAGCGAGATCCTGCCGTGGAAGGTCGACTTCGAGCGCTGGAACGACCCCGACAAGAACGCCTTCTTCAAGGTCGCGCCCGAGATCGAGCACAAGGTGGAGTAGCCGGCGTCGCGGCGCTGCGGTCGGCATGAGAGCCTGCTCGCGCTGCGCAGTCGCGTTCGGCGAGGCCGCCGCGGACGTCGTGCTCCACGTCACGCGGAGCGTCCAATGTTGCGTAGTGTTGCGTTGCGCCCACTTCCACGCCGCAAGTCTCTACTCTCTCGTCGCTCGCATACGCCATGCTGGCGTCGATCATCTGCAATCCACATTTACCGAGGAGTCATCCATGCGCGCTTCGCTCGTCGCCACTGCGTTCGCTATTGGCATGCTCGTACCGACGGTCGCCTCCGCCCAAACCGCGGACGGCGCGGGCGCCTCGCCATCGTCGAGTGCCGGCGAGCTCTCGGAGGGCGCGCGTTCGGCGTCGCCCGCCACCGCGCCCGCGCCCGCCGCGCCGTTCGCTCGCACTGACGAGGATCGCGCGCGCTTTCGCTGGGCCGTGCTGTTCGCGGGGGGGCCGTGGATGGTTCCGGGCGGACACACCGGCGGCATCGGCGGCGTGGGCAGCCAGCTCGGCGTGCAGCTGAACGAGCAGTTCGCCATCTACGCCTCGCCGTATGCCTTGCTCGGCGCCGCGGTCACCAGCACCGGCAGCGGCGCCTCCGGGGTCGCGGCGGTCAACATCCCCGTGATGGCCGAGGCCACGTTCGGCAACATCTTCCAAATCGCCGGCGGTCCTTCGCTCGACTACGTCGCGGCAGGCTTCAGCAAGGTCGACGCGAACGGAACGACGGCGGCCGCGGCCGCGGGGGCGTTCTTCGGGCTGAACTTCCGGGCCGGCTTGGCGATTGGCAGAGAGGGGCCCGGTCGCCGCTCGCGGTTCATGTTGGGTTTCGAGCTGCACCCGACCTTCCTCGGCGGCGTCGGCGTGCCGACTTCGGCGATGGTGACCCTCGGCTGGGGCAAGTTCTGAGACCCGGCTTCGAGAGTCCTTGACGCGATTCGCCGCTGCGGAGCACGCCATTGGCGGACGCCCGGCGTGCGCGAGCACTGCTGCCCTATATTCGAGTCTGGTTCCTATCCCTCGCTGCCCCCATCCCCGGCCCTTCGCCCTCGGTGCGGGAGAAGGGCCGGGGATGGAAGCAGTTCGAGGGGTCGCGGGCCCGAGTTGGGGGCAGCAGCGCCAGCAGGCCGTGGAGTCTCTAGTCCCCGCGTCCGAGGAACTCCTCCACCGCCTCCGCGAGCTCCTCGGTCGCCTCCCACATCGGCAAGTGCCCCACCCCCGCGAGCGCGACGAACCGCGCGCCCGGGATCGCCGCCGCGAGCCTGCGGCCGTTCTCGGTCGGCACGAGCGAGTCTCGGTCGCCGTGCAGCACGAGCGTCGGGTGCGTGATCGTGGGCACGCGCGCGGCTCGATCGCCCGTGGACACCGCATCCCCCTCCCAGAG
>JAJXTK010000051.1 GCA_021783935.1 Myxococcales bacterium
GACGGCGCGCGCGGCGCGCTCGTCCTCCTTGCCGGGGAGCGCGGCCAGCACGGCCCCGCCGCCGGCGGCCGCGGCGATCGCGCCGCGGATGGTCCACAGCGACAGGCTCGCGCGCGCGGCGACCTCGGCCGTCGAGGCGATTTCCTTCGGCGCGACCAAGGCGCCGAGCGCGGCCCCGCCCGCGAGCACCAACGCGCCGACCAGCGCGCGCATCGGCGCGCATGCGTCCTGGCCTCGCGGGACGTTGGCGCTGCGCAACAGCCACGTCGCTCCGACAGCGAGCGCAGGCGCCGCGCCGACGGCGACGCCGCGCGAGCCGACGCACGCCGCGACGCCCAGCGCGCCGAGCACCGCCCACGGGGTGCGCGCCGCCCAGCCGAGCGTGGCGCCGTCGTCGCTGCGATCGAAGGCCGCGACGGCGAGGCCGCCGAGCGCGACGGCGAACGCGCCCATCGTCGCGGCGTCGCCGAGCACCAGGCGCCCTTGCACGAGCACCATCGGCATCGTCGCGAACGCCGCGCCCGTGTACAGCCCCGCCCGCCCGTCGATGAGACGCCCGACCGCGAGCGTCGCCACGATGGCGCCCGCGAGGATCCAGAGCGCCAGCGGGATGCGCCCCGCCGACTCGGTGACGCCGAACACGCGAAAGCCAAGCGCGACGGTCTGCACCATCATCGACGGCCGCATCACCTCGCCGACGCGACTGACGTCGGTGCCGCAGGCGGCGAGATCGAACTTGCCCGAGGCGGCGGCGCGATGACAGCCGAGGTCGGCGAGCGTCAGCTCGTAGGGGTCCCAGATGCCGAGCTGGGTGATCCCGCGGAACAAGAGCAGCCCGGCGATCACGAGCACCGCGGCGGCCGCGATCAGGAGCGGCTTGCGCGCGCGGGGAGGGGCGGGCTCGCCCGCGAGGATCTCCGTCTCGGGGTGCTGCGGGGGGCGCTCGCTCGGCCGAGGCGAGGGGGGCGCAGCCTCGCGCGCCTCCCGGTCGCTCGCGGCGGTGGGCTCTTGCGCGGCTTGGGGGGGCTGTTCGCGATCGGCGGCGTCCACGGCCCGCGGAAACTAGCAGGACGGCCCCCGCCCGGAGCGCCAATTTTCAGGCATGCACCGGCGAATCGCCGCGGCGGCGCGGGCGCGGCTCGCGACCAGGGGCGCGATCAACGACGAAAGCCGACCGTGCGGTGCACGGCCGGCTTCGGCCAACACGAGGGCGGCGGGGTGACGCTCACCCCGTCGGCGATCACGCCCCGAGCTTCGCGACCTGCGCGGCCAGGCGGCCGATCGTGCGCGACGCGGCGCGGCGGTGGATCGCGCCCTTCGACGACGCCTGATCGAGCTTCTTCGTCGCGAGCTGCAGCGCGGCCGTCGCGGCCGCCTTGTCCTTCGCGGCGACGGCGACGCGGACCTTCTTCACGAAGGAGCGCACCGCGCTCGTCACGGCATTGTTGCGGTTGGTGCGGACGATCCGCTGACGGTTGCGCTTCTCGGCCGACGGGTGATTCGCCACGATTGCTCTCCAGGAACGTCATTCCGCGACCCGATCGAGCCGATGCGGGTGGGCGCGGAAGTCAGGGCGCGGCAACATAGCGGAACCGTCGAGATCGTCAAGCCGATACTGGACGGACGACCATCCTCGCCCCGGGCGGTCCATGATTCGCGAGCGTCGATCGTCCTACGCTCGGATCCGCTCATGAAACGCACGCCGCTCCGCCTGCTCCGCCGCCTCTCCGCCCTGACGCTCCTCTTCGCCGCGACGGCGCTCGCGCCGATGGCCCACGCAGGGGACGCCGGCATGAAGCCCGCCGGCGCCAGCGCGAAGCCCGCGCCGACCGGCAAGCTCGCGAGCGGCCTCGAGGCGCTCGAGAAGTCCGACTACGCGACCGCAGAGGCCGATCTCAAGGCGGTCTCGGGCAAGGACGCCGCCAAGGCGACCGTCGGCCTCGCGCACCTGCAGTATGACACGGGCCGGTACGCCGAGGCCGAGGCGAGCGCGAAGAAGGGCGCGGGGCTGGCGGGCGCGGACGCCGAGACGAAGTACGACGCGATCGGCTGGCAGGGGATGGCCATGCTCGCGACCGGGCGGATCGAAGAGGCGATCAAGCTCGCCGAGCCGCTCGACGACGAGCAGAAGGCGCCGCGCGCGCGCATGGTGCTCGTCGACGCGTACTTGCGCAAAGGCGATCGCGACGCCGCGCGACAGTCGGCCGACAAGCTCCAGGCCGACAGCGAGGGGGACGCCGACGAGGTCTACAAGAACGCGTGGGCGCTCGCGTGCGTCGGGCGGGTCTCGCACCTGGTGCGCGACGTGAAGTACGCGAACGGCACCTTCAAGGAGGCGCAGCACGCGCACAAGAACGACGTCGAGGCCAACCTGTACTGGGCGCGCCTCTTCCTCGACTACTACGACCCGGGCCACGCCGAAGCGAGCGTGCGCGACGTGCTCTCGGTCGCGCCGAACGACGCGATGGCGCACGTGCTGCTCGCCGAGATCAAGCTGGAACAGAGCTTCGATTGGGACGCAGCCGAGAAGGAGCTCGACACCGCCCTCAAGGTCAACCCGAAGCTCGCGCGCGCCCACTTCGTGCGCGCGTCGCTGCGGCTCCACGACCTCGACATCGCGAGCGCCGAGGCCGAGGTGCGCAAGGGGCTCGCCATCGATCCGAACGATCTCGAGCTGCTCTCGCTCGAGGCGGCCGCGCGCTTCCTCGACGACGACCTCGTCGGCTACGCGAAGGCGAAGGACGAGGTGCTCAAGAAGCGCAACCCCGTCTTCGGCGACTTCTTCGTCGTGGTCGGCGACTTCGCCGAGTGGGAGCATCGCTACGACGATCTCGTCGGCATGATGGCCGAGGCGACCAAGATCGATCCGCGCAACGGCAAGGCCTGGGGGGAGCTCGGCTTCAACCTCTTGCGCCGCGGCGACGAGAAGGAAGGGCGCGCCGCGCTCGAAGCCGGCTACAAGGTCGACAAGTTCAACGTGCGCCTCGTGAACATGTTGAACCTGTACGAGAAGACGATCGACAAGGACTTCGGCCTCTACGACGGCACCGGCGCGGCGAGCACGCTGCGCTTCCGCTTCCAAAAGGACGAGGCGCCGCTGCTCGGCCACTATGTCCCCAAGACGCTCGGCGCCGCCTGGGGCGTGATGGTGAAGAAGTACGGCTTCACGCCGAAGAACCCCGTGCAGATCGAGGTCTACCCGAAGCGGGAGCAGTTCAGCGTGCGCACCGCGGGGCTGCCGAGCATCGGGCCGACGGGGGTGTGCTTCGGCCGCGTGATCACGGCGGTGTCGCCGAAGAACGAGGCGGCCAACTGGGGGCTCGTGCTCTGGCACGAGCTCGGGCACGTCTTCGCGATTCAGCTCTCGAAGAGCCACGTGCCGCGCTGGTTCACCGAGGGGCTCAGCGAGTACGAGACGATCGTCACGCGCCCCGAGTGGCACCGCGATCTCGATCCGCAGCTGTGGCTCGGGCTGAGGGCCAACCGCCTGCCGAAGGTCGCCGAGATGAACCGCGCCTTCACGCACGCCAAGACGCAGGGGGACGTCGTGACGGCGTACTACGCCTCGTCGCAGATGGTCGTCTACGTCGCCGACCGGTACGGCTTCCCGAAGATCGTCGAGATGCTGAGGCTCTGGGGCGAGGGCAAGAAGACGGACGCCGTCGTGAACACCGCGCTCGGGGTTTCGGCCGATCAGCTCGACGCCGATTTCCGCGCGTGGGTGAAGAAGCGGCTCGCCCGCTACGACGGGCAGTTCATGTTCGACCCGGCCGGCATCGCCGAGGTCGACGACGCGAAGAAGGCTTCCGAAGGCGCGCCGCAAGATGGGCAGAAGCGCGCGGAGTACGCCGCGGCGCTGTTCGTCGGCCGCGACTTCAAGCTCGCCGACACGGTCGCCAAGGAGGCGATCGGCCTCGATCCGAAGCAGCAGCTCGCGCACTACATCCTCGCGAAGCTCGCCTTCGGGCTGCGCAAGGACCCCGTCGAGACGCGCGCCCACGTCGACGCGATCGTCGCCGCCGGCGGCGACGGCTTCACGGTCGAGAACATGCTCGCCGATCTCGCCGAGGCCTCGAAGGACTCCAAGGCGGCGCGCGCGGCGCTCGAGAAGGCGGTCAAGTTCGATCCCACGCAGTTCGGCCCGTACACCGATCTCTACGAGCTCGCGGTCGCCGACAAGCGCGACGACGACGCGCTCGAGCTGTTGCGCAAGATGGCGAGGCTCGATCCGAACGAGCGGCTGCCGTGGAAGCAGCTGCTCGCCGAGCTCGTGAAGCGGAGCCTGTGGGACGAGGCGATCCTCGTCGGCGAGGGGGCCGTCTTCGTCGACGTCTACGCGCCCGAGGTGCACGGCTACTACGCGCGCGCCCTCGCGATGAAGGGGCGCTACAAGGACGCCCACGACGAGGTCGAAGGCGGCCTCGCGGCGGCGCCGAAGCCCGAGGGGGAGGCGCTGTTGCGGGTCGAGTCGGCGCGGATCTATCGGCTCGAGAAGAACGACGCGAAGGCCAAGGGCGAGCTCGACGCCGCGCTCAAGCTCGATCCGAAGAACGCCGAGGGGCTCGCGCTCAAGGCGACGATCAAGTAGCGCGGCGAGCCGCCGCGCGGCCTCGCCCGCTCACGTCCGACTCGACACCGGCGCGCCCGACGACGGGGGCGCGGGGGGCTCGGCGGCGGCGCGCGTGATGGTCGCGTACATCTGGCTGAGCACGGCGATCTGCGCGTCGAGCAGCTGCGGCTCGAAGCGCGGCGGGCTGTAGTTGGTGGCGACGAGCCCGCCGGGGCGGCACTCGAGGATGCCGCGCCACTGCGACTGCACGAGCAGCTGCCGCAGCGGGAGCGGCAGCGCCATGACCGCATCCTCGCGCGTCGGCGTCGCGATCTCGTAGTGCGCTTCGAAGACCGCGTCGGCGACGGTGCCGCGCACGCCGCGGCCGTAGGTCCGCCGCATCAAGTTCTGCCGCTCGCGGTAGCGCCAGCGCGAGAGCGTGCTCGGCGTGCGGCGAGCGTTGAAGATCGCGCGCAGCTCGTCGATCGCCTCGGGCTGAAGGCGCGAGCGGATCGCGGCGCGGTACTTGAGCCGGTCGCTCGTGAGGAAGTAGACGATGAACGGCTGCAGCGGCTTGCCGGGGCCGCTCTCGGCGAACAGCTCGGCGATCCACAGCCACGAGTCGGTGAACCGCGCGCGGATCTCCCGGCCGATCTGCACGGGGTGGAACAGGAAGACGAACGGCGACCACCCCTGGAACCACGAGACGTCGGGCTGAGGGTTGAACTCGTAGCCGCGGGCCGCGACCCACGCCTCCATCGCGCGCCGCGCGGCGATGGGGTCCATGGGCTCCTGCGCGAGCGCGCGCTTGTCCCAGCCTGGTGGGGGCGGAGGATAGACCGACGGCATGCTCGCTCAGGCTAACAGACCCTCGACGCCGCACGTCACGGAGGCGGCGTGACGGCGTGGGGGTACTGCGTCGCGGCTCGGTAGATCTGGCCGAACCAGGCCAATGTCCCGTCGAGCGAGACCGGGTCGAAGCCGGGCCGATCGAACATCGCGCACACGAGCCCGCCGGCCCGCAGCTCGAGGACGCCGCGGAAGCCGCCCTGCAACAGCTGCTGGCGGAGCGGCATCGTGAGCGCTGCGCTTGCCTCCTCGCGGGTCGGCACGGCGACGTCGAAGCGCGCTTCGAACGCAGGGTCGCCGATGACGCCGCCGACGGCCGGCTTGGGGCTGCCGAAGAGGTCGTCGAGGCCGCGCGAGAGCTCCGAGACGAGGCCGCCGGTCGACTTCGAGCGGATCGCCGCGCGATAGGCGAGCTTGGGCGATGTGAGGAAGCACGTGAGGTGACGATCCTCGCCGGCGACCTCCTTCACCGCGTCCCCCTCGAAGGCCTCGACGACCCAGACCATGGCCTCGCCGGCGCTCATGCGCAGCTCGCGACCCACGCGCTGAATCGGGAACAGGAACGAGAACGGTGCCCACGCTCGGTACCAGGCGAGGTCGGCGGCGGGGCTGAGAAAATAGCCGCGCTGGCGCGCCCACTCGGCCAGCGCGCGCTCGTGCGCGTACGGATCGGGCGGCGTTGCGGCTGGCGGGAACCCTCCCCCGGGCGGCGGCGGCGGATAGTGGGCCATCGGTGCGAATCTACACCTCGACCGCGCGCTCGCCATGGTGCGCAATGAACCGACGCCGACGCGGTCCACGCAGGTCGAAGAGCACGGACACTTCCGGTGGCGCCGGAAGTGCTCCGCGCGCATTGACCGGGATCCTCGGCAACCGTAAGCCGCTCCGACGATGGACTTCGAGCTCTCCGAGACTCACCAGCAACTGCGTGACAGCGTCCGTGACTTCGCCGAGCGCGAGGTCCGCCCGAAGGCCATCGAGTGGGACAAGCAGGAGCGCTTCCCGAGCGAGATCGTCCCGAAGCTCGCGGAGATGGGGCTGCTCGGCATCCGCGTGCCGGAGGAGTACGGCGGCGCCGCGATGGACACGCTGTCCTACGCGATCAGCGTCGAGGAGATCGCGCGCGTCGACGGCTCGCTCGCGCTGACGGTCGCTTCGCACAACGGGCTAGGCACGGGGCACGTCCTCGCGTTCGGCAGCGAGGCGCAGAAGAAGAAGTACCTGCCGAAGGCGTGCTCGGGCGAGTGGCTCGCGGCCTGGGGGCTCACCGAGCCGGGCAGCGGCTCCGACGCCTCGGGCATGACGACGACCGCCAAGCGCGACGCTTCGAGCCCCGATCACTGGATCATCAACGGCGCCAAGATGTTCATCACGCAGGGGTCGGTCGGCGGCTTCTGCGTCGTGCTCGCGAAGACGACCCCCGAGAAGAAGCAGAAGGGGATCACCGCGTTCATCGTCGAGCACGGCACGCCCGGCTTCAGCGCCAGCAAGCACCTCGAGAAGCTCGGCATGCGGTCGAGCGACACGTGCGAGCTCTCGTTCGAGGACGTGCGCGTGCACGACTCGCAGCGGCTCGGCGCCGTCGACCACGGCTTCCTCGACACGCTCACGATCCTCGATAAGGGGCGCGTCTCGATCGGCGCGCTCGCCCTCGGCCTCGGACGCGGGGCGCTCGAGCTCGCGATCGCGTACGCGAAGGAGCGCAAGCAGTTCGGCAAGCCGATCGCCGATTTTCAGGCGATCCAGTGGATGATCGCCGACAGCAAGGCGGAGCTCGATGCCGCCGCGCTGCTCGTCTACCGCGCCGCCGTGCTCGCCGACGCGGGCAGGCCGTTCTCGAGGGAGGCGAGCATGGGCAAGCTGTACGCGTCGGAGGCGGCGACGCGCGCCTGCCAGCGCGCCGTCCAGATCCACGGCGGCTACGGCTACACGCGCGAGTACCAAGTCGAGCGCCACCTGCGCGACGCGAAGCTGTGCGAGATCGGCGAAGGCACGAGCGAGGTTCAGCGCATGGTCATCGCGCGGCACGTGCTCGGCGGGTGAGCGACGAGACGAGACGAGACGAGAGAACAGGAAGGGGAGAAGAAGAGAAGGGGGGATAGCTGCCGATCGGGGCAGCGGGGTGATCGCCGCACGGCGCAGCGCTGACGTCGTCGCTGCGATCGGCAGACCCCTCACCGTTTCTCTCGCCTTCTTCCCTTCGTGTTGCCTCTCTCTCGCTCACTCGATCGCGAAGGCGCCTGCGCACCTGGGGTGGCGGTGCGCGTCATCGCGGCGGCTATGGTGCTCGACGCACGGTTGGACTACGCCAGCGCGCCATGAACAAGGTGTTCCCCGACGCCAAGAGCGCGCTCAAGGACATCCCGGACGGCGCGACGATCCTCGCCGGCGGGTTCGGCCTCTGCGGCATCCCCGAGCTGTGCATCGCGGCCCTCCGCGAGCTCGGCACGAAGGACCTCGTCGTCGTCAGCAACAACTGCGGCGTCGACGACTTCGGTCTCGGGATCCTGCTCCAGAACAAGCAGATCCAGAAGATGATCTCGTCGTACGTCGGCGAGAACAAGGAGTTCGAGCGCCAGTACCTCAAGGGCGAGCTCGAGGTGGAGCTCACGCCGCAGGGAACGCTCGCCGAGCGTCTGCGCGCGGGGGGCGCGGGAATCCCGGCGTTCTACACGCCGACCGGCGTCGGCACCGCCATCAGCGAGGGGGGCTTGCCGCTCAAGTACGACGTGAACGGCAAGGTCATCAAGACGAGCGAGAAGAAGGAGGTTCGCCGGTTCGGCGGGCGCGACTACGTGCTCGAGCCGGCGATCGCCGGTGACTTCGCGATCGTGAAGGCGTGGAAGGGCGATCGCTTCGGCAACCTCGTCTACCGGCAGACGGCGGCGAACTTCAACCCGATGATGGCGACGGCCGCGAAGGTGACGATCGCGGAGGTCGAGGAGCTCGTCGAGGTCGGCCAGATCGACCCCGATCACGTGCACACGCCCGGCATCTACGTGCATCGCATCTTCAAGGGCACCGGCTACCAGAAGCGCATCGAGCGCCGCACGCTCCGCAAGGCTTGAGAGGAACCATGGCACCGCTCACCCGCGATCAAATCGCCAAGCGCGCCGCGCTGGAGCTCCGCGACGGCTACTACGTGAACCTGGGCATCGGCATGCCGACGCTCGTCGCGAACTTCATCCCGCCCGGGGTCGAGGTCGTGCTCCAGAGCGAGAACGGCCTGCTCGGCATCGGCCCGTACCCGAGCGAGGCGGAGGTCGACGCAGATCTCATCAACGCCGGCAAGGAGACGGTCACGATGATCAAGGGGTCGTCGACCTTCTCGAGCGCCGAGTCGTTCGCGATGATCCGCGGCGGTCACATCGACCTCGCGATCCTCGGCGCGATGCAGGTCGCTGCGAACGGCGACCTCGCCAACTGGATGATCCCCGGCAAGATGGTCAAGGGGATGGGCGGTGCGATGGACCTCGTCGCCCGCGCCAAGCGCGTGGTCGTGATCATGGAGCACGCCGCCAAGGACGGCTCGCCGAAGATCCTCGAGGCGTGCGACCTGCCCATCACCGGCAAGAAGGTCGTGCACCGGATCATCACCGAGCTCGCCGTCATCGACGTCACCCCCGACGGCCTCCACCTGCGCGAGGTCGCGCCTGGCGTCTCCGCGCGCGAGGTCCAAGAGAAGACGCAGCCGATGCTCAAGGTCGACGCGGAGCTGCGCGAGATCGCGGTCACCTGACCTGCAGAGAGGCGCCACGAAGAAGAGAGGGGGGAAGAAGAGTGCCGCCCCGGCGCGACGTCCCTCTCCTGTTGGCTGCTTTCTTCCCTTCGTGTGAACCTCGCTTGGTGCGATTGAGGTAGCCGTTGACCTGGAACGAGCGTGTGCGCCCGGAGACCGATGCGAGCGAGAAGCGCTCGGCAGGCAAGGGTATCTTCCGCAAGTGCGAGGGCTGCGGCGAGACCATGCTCACCGAGGCGCTCGCGAACAACTTCGAGGTCTGTCCGAGCTGCGGCCAGCACCACCGCCTGCGCCATCAGGAGTGGCGACGGCTCCTGCTCGATCGCGGCGAGCTCGTCGAGTGGGACAGCCATCTCGAGCCCGCCGATCCGCTGAAGTTCAGCGACGGTCGCGGCTATCGCGAGCGCGTCGCCGCGGCGCAGAAGTCGACGGGCGCCAAGGAGGCCATCGAGATCGGCCGCGCCCACGTCGACGGCCTCGCGATCGGCTACGGCGCCTTCCTCTTCTCGTTCATGGGGGGCTCCATGGGCTCGGTGGTCGGCGAGAAGATCGCGCGCCTGTTCGAGCGCGCGAGGGAGGAGTCGCTGCCGGTCGTGCTGCTGCAGGCGTCGGGCGGCGCGCGCATGCAGGAGGGGATCCTCTCGCTCATGCAGATGGCGAAGACCGTCGCCGCGCTCGGGCGGCTGCGCGAGGCGGGGTTGCCGTTCATCTCGGTGTGCCTGCACCCGACGACCGGCGGCGTCGCCGCGAGCTTCGCGCTGCTCGGCGACGTGAACATCGCGGAGCCCAAGGCCCTCGTCGGCTTCGCGGGCCCGCGCGTCATCGAGTCGACCATTCGCCAGACGCTCCCCGAAGGGTTCCAGCGCGCGGAGTTCCTGCTCGAACACGGGATGATCGATCGAGTCGTGCCGCGCACGCGCATGCGCGACGAGATCGCGACGATCCTCCGCCACCTGCGTCGATGACCTCCGCGCTCGGTCGAGAGGGCGCCCACCTGAGCGCGACGCTCGCACGCCTCTACGCGCTCGCCCCGAGAGGCGCCCGCTTCGGCCTCGAGCCGATGCTCCGTGCCTGCGCGGCCGAGGGGGATCTCCAGCGATCGCTGCCGGTCGTGCACGTCGCGGGGACCAACGGAAAGGGGAGCGTCGCCGCGTCGGTCGAGGCGATCGCGCGCGCGGCGGGGCTGCGCACGGGCCTCTACACGAGCCCGCACCTGCTGCGCTTCGCCGAGCGAATCCGCATCGACGGCGCGCCCATCGACGACGCGGCGCTCGATCGCGCGCTCGAGCGCGTGATGGATCGACATCCGGAGCTGACCTTCTTCGAGGTTGCGACGCTCGCCGCCTTTCGGCTCTTCGCCGAGGCGGCGCCCGACTTGGTCGTGCTCGAGGTCGGGCTCGGTGGGCGTCTCGACGCGACGAACGTGATCGAGCGGCCGCTCGTCACCGCGGTGACCTCGATCGGGCTCGATCACACCGCGCTGCTCGGCGAGGCGCTCGAGCAGATCGCCGCCGAGAAGGCCGGCATCGCCAAGCGCGGGGCGCCGCTCGTCACGGGGCCGCTCGCGACCTCGCCGCTCGGCGTCGTCGAGGCGTGCGCGCGCGAGGTCGGCGCTGGCCCGGTCTGGCGCGTGGGCCGCGAGCTCGAGCGTCGTCGTGCCGGCGATCGCCTGTTGGTGAGCGGCCCCGACGAGCGCGCGCTCGCCGCGACGATCGCGCTCGTCGGGGCGCATCAGGACGACAACGCCGCGGTGGCCGCCGGCGTCGCGTGGCTCTTGCGATCCTCGGGGCGCGGTTCGCGCGCGCCGTTGCCGATCGACGACGTGCACATCGCCTCGGGGCTCGCGTCGGTCGCCTGGCCCGGCCGGCTCGAGACCATCGTGATCGCCGCGGGGCCCCTCGGCGGGACGTACCTCCTCGACGGGGCGCACAACGAACAAGGGGCAGACGCGCTCGCGGCCGCGCTCGACGCGCGCGCCGAGGCCGCGTCGACGCGTGCGCTCGTCTTCGGCACCATGGCCGACAAGCCCTGGGGCCGCATGCTCGAGCGGTTGCTGCCGCGCGCCGGCGCGCGCGTGTACGTCGCGCCGCGCGCGTCGGGCGGCGGACGCAAGGCCACCGCGCCGAGCGCGAGCGGCTCGATCGACCCGGGCGGCGAGCGCGCCGACGACGTC
Organism: Myxococcales bacterium; assembly: GCA_021783935.1. Classification (GTDB taxonomy): domain Bacteria; phylum Myxococcota_A; class Polyangia; order Polyangiales; family JADJMO01; genus CAIXWQ01. The sequence continues at coordinate 11,311 of JAJXTK010000051.1, forward strand.
GTCGACGCGCTGTCGCGGGCGCGGGCGCGGGTCGGCCGCGACGGCCTGGTCCTCGTCGCCGGCAGCCTTTACCTCGTCGGCGAGGCGCGCGGCGCACTGCTCGGCGCGCCGCGCGATCCGCAGGTGGGGCTGTAGGCTCGGTCGCCGCGGACGTCCGGGCGCACGAGCTGCTCGGCCTCGCGATGCGCGGCCGTCGTCAGACCTTCGCGCAGGTGCCGGTGCCCGCGTCGCCGCTCTTGGCGCAGTGGTAGCCGGCGGGGCAGCGCTTCTCGCCGGCGCCGCACGCGCGCGAGCAGTAGGCGCCTTGGGTCGCGCGCACGCACAGGCCGCTCGCGCAGCTCTGGCCCGACTCGCAGGCGTCGCCCATGTCGTTCGCGGGCTCGGCGGCGCCCGCGTCGGCGGGCTCGTCGGGCGTGGACGCGCTCGCCACGCCATGGGCCGCGATTTGGGCCGCGGCGCGCTCGGTCCGCGTGTAGATGTTCCCCGCGGCCGCCCCTTCGCACGGCTGCGGCCCGCGCGAGACGACGCCGACGATCTCGCCGGTGGTCTCGTCGAGGGCGGGGCCGCCGCTGTCGCCGCTGCACGTCGCCTCGCCGACGGAGAACTCGCTGCTCGTCACCGAGAGGATCGGCACGCCCGTACGGAAGCGCTTCTGACCGGCGCTGCCGTTGCTGCCCGTGAGGCCGAAGCCGACGGCCGTGATCGCGTGGCCAGCGACGGCGCCGTGGCTCGAGACGCGCATCGGCTTGAGATCGTGAACGGGGCGATCCAAGCGCAGGAGCGCGTAGTCGTTCGAGCAGAGGATCTTGCTCTTGTTCGCGATGATCTCCGCGCCGCGCGCGATCGGCTGCGCGGTGCGGGCGTCGTCGCCGCGCAGAACGACGATGCTCTCGGGGGCGCGATCGCCGCTGATCTGCGCGGTGTGGCTCGGGCATGCGACCGACTCGCTGCGCAGGTAGGAGACGCAGTGGCGTGCGGTCAGCACGAGATTCGGGGCTACCAGGGCGCCGGTGCAGAGCGCGGTGCCCTGTTCGTCCTCGGCGAGCAAGGCGAGCACCGAGGGGTGGCGCCCTTTGTCGGGGGCGCCGTGCACGATGGCCTGATCGACGCTGACGGCGGGGTCGTCGACGGGCGTCGGCGAGTCTTCGGCGCCGAGTGGTGCGTCGTGGGTCGCGCCGCAGGCCGCGAGCAGCGAGACGATGCCGGCGACGCCGAGCTTGACGAGCGCGCCGTGGGCGCGCGAACGGATCGATTCGTGGACCATGAGACCTCCTTCCGCGCGTGGGGCGCGGTCGAGGACCCATCAGCGCGCGGCGTGCCGACGCGAGCCGGCCGCGAAATGGCAGAATTGCAGGCACTTCGCGCGCACGTGGACCGGCGCCGCCGGCGGCCGCCGGCGGAGGCCGCCGAAGCGGGCGCGTCCCGAGCCGGGCCTCGGCGCTACGGCACGCGCTGCGAGGCCGCGAGCGACGCGTTCGAGTAGCGGCCGTCGGCGGAGACCTCGCGCGTCACCCAAGCGGGCCGAGCGAACGGCTCGTCGATCGACGTGAGCTCGATCTCGGCGAGCACGAGCCCCGCGAGCTCCCCTTCGAAGAGATCGACCTCCCACCGCTTGCCCGCGTGCTCCACCTCGTGGCGGACCTTCTCGAGGCGCGCGTGCGACATAGCGAGCAAGAGGCGCGCGTCGTCGACCGGGATCTCGTACTCGAGCTCCAGGCGATCGATGAGGCCGGCGCCTTTGATCGTCAGCCACGCGCGCGCCTCGGGGGTCCCGTCGTCCGCGATGCGCACGCGCACCGTGGGACGCCGGGCGAGGTAGCCTTGCAACAGGCGCCGCCCGCGCCCGAGCGTCGGCAGGGCCGCAAGATTGACCAGAAATTTCCGCTCGATTTCGCGGCCGCCGGACCCCATCGTGGGCACGCCTCAGGGGGTGGCGTCGTCCTCGAGGAACGCGCCGTGGCAGGAGCGGAACGGCTCGCCGGAGCCGCACGGGCACGGCTCGTCGCGCGCGACCGCGGGCGCGGCGGGGACGGGCGCCTCGGGCTCGTCGATCACCGACGCCATCCGCTCGCCGGCGGAGGTCGGCGGCCCGCTCGGGCGACGTCGCTCGTCCTGAATCCGCTGCGCCTTGGCGAGCGCGCGGGCGAAGTCTTCGGCCGACTCCGGCGGACCATCGTCGCCGGTACCGTCGGGGTTGTCATGGCGCGTGACGAGCCCCTGCAGCGCGCGCTGCAGCTCGGCGAGGCGCTCCGTCTCGAGCTGATCGGCCTGCTGCTGGGCCTGCTCGCGGCGCACCTCGGCGCGGAACAGCTTCGAGGACACGCCGCCGCTGACGGCTGCCATCATGTTCACGAAGATCTCGTACCCTTCGATCTTGTACTCGAGCTTCGGATCGCGCTGACCATAGCCGCGCAGGCCGATGCCGTCGCGCAGGTGCTCCATGTTCGTGAGGTGGTCGACCCACGCGCGGTCGATCTCCTCGAGGTAGATCGTGCGGAAGATGCGCATGAAGAGCGCACCACCGATCTCCGACTCCTTCCTCTCGAACTTCTCCTTGGCGAGCGCGTAGAGCTTCTCGGCGAGCCGCTGCACGTCGTGAACCGCGAGGTACTCCTCGGGATCGATGGTGGCGTCGAACGACTCCTTCATCCCCTGCTGGATCGACTTCCAGTCCCAGTCCTCGGGCGGCAGGTGCGCTGGGCAGGTGTCCTGCAGGATCGCACCGACGATCGCCTCGAGCAGATCGAGCGCGCGCTCGCGCTGCTGCGAGAGCGAGGTGCCGATGCGCTCGAGGAGCATCGCGTGCACCTTCGCCGGCTCGTCGGCCCGGATGTCCTTGGGGTTCAGACGAAGCCCGAAGTAGTGGTAGACGTCCTGGATCAGCGACTCGACGTCGTAGATCTTGGCGACGTCCGCGATCTCCTTGGGCGGCTGGCCCGCGCCGTTCGGGTCCGTGCCGTAGTGCACGACGATCTGCTTCACGTCGGCGGCGATCTCCGCCTCGATCTGCTTGGACGTGGGGATCTTGCGCGGCTTGCCGGTCGGCTTGCCGTCCTCGTCGATCTCCTCGGGCTCGTAGAGGCCGTCGAGCAGCGCGCGGCGCAGCGTGTACACCGTGGCGCGCTGCTGGTTCATCACGTCGTCGTACTCGAGCATGTTCTTGCGAATGTCGAAGTTGCGGGCCTCGACCTTCTCTTGCGCGTTCTCGACCGACTTGGTGACCCAAGGGTGCTCGATCGGCTCGCCGTCGGGCATGCCCATGCGCTCCATCAGCGACTTGACGCGGTCGCCGGCGAAGATGCGCATCAGCTCGTCCTCGAGCGAAAGGTAGAAGCGCGACGAGCCCGGGTCGCCCTGGCGCCCCGCGCGGCCGCGGAGCTGGTTGTCGATGCGACGCGACTCGTGGCGCTCGGTGCCGACGATGTGCAGGCCGCCGGCGTCGACGACCTGCACGCGCTCGGCGGCGCACTCGTTCTCGAGCTCCTCGACGCGCTTCTTGTACTCGTCGCCGTCGATCTCTTCGTGGCGGCCGGCATCGTTGAACTCGTGCTTCGCCATCATCTCGGCGTTGCCGCCGAGGATGATGTCGGTGCCGCGACCGGCCATGTTGGTCGAGACGGTGATCGCGCCCCTGCGGCCGGCCTGCGCGACGACGAACGCCTCGCGCTCGTGGTGCTTGGCGTTGAGCACCTCGTGCTTGATGCCGCGCTTCTCGAGCATGCGCGCGATGGCGGCGCTCTTCTCGACCGAGACGGTGCCGACCAGGATGGGGCGCCCCTTCTCGTTGAACTCCTCGATCTCCTGCAAGACCGCCTGGAACTTCTCCTTCTCGGTCTTGTAGACGACGTCCTGGAAGTCGTGGCGGACGATGGGCTTGTTGGTCGGGATCGGCACGACGTCGAGGTTGTAGGTCTTGTTGAACTCCTCCGCCTCGGTCTGCGCGGTGCCGGTCATGCCCGCGAGCTTCTTGTAGAGGCGGAAGAGGTTCTGGAAGGAGATGGTCGCCATCGTGCGGTTCTCCTCCTGGATGCGCACGTGCTCCTTCGCCTCGACCGCCTGGTGCAGGCCGTCGCTCCAGCGCCGCCCCGCGAGGACGCGGCCGGTGAACTCGTCGATGATGAGGACCTTGCCGTCGGCCGAGACCATGTAGTTGACGTCTCGGCGGTAGAGCGTGTGCGCGCGCAGGCACTGGTTGAGGATGTGCAGCGTGTCGAGGTTCTGCGGGTCGTAGAGGTTGTCGACGCCGAGCACGTCCTGCGCCGCCTCGATGCCCTCTTCGGTGAGGGTGACCGTGTGCCCCTTCTCGTCGACGACGTAGTGCTCGTCCTTGCGCAGCTTCGGGATGATCTCGTTGATCGTGCGGTACTTCTGCGAGGCGGGCTCCCCCTGGCCGCTGATGATGAGCGGCGTGCGCGCCTCGTCGACGAGGATCGAGTCGACCTCGTCGACGATGGCGAAGTTCAGGTCGCGCTGCACGTACTCGAGCGCGCTGAACTTCATGTTGTCGCGCAGGTAGTCGAAGCCGAACTCGTTGTTCTGGCCGTAGGTGATGTCGGCCTGGTAGGCGGCCTTCTTCTCGTCGTCGCCCTGCTGGTTGACCACGACGCCCGTCGACATGCCGAGCCAGTTGTAGAGGCGCCCCATCCACTCGCAGTCGCGCTTGGCGAGGTAGTCGTTGACCGTGACGACGTGGACCCCCTTGCCGTCGAGCGCGTTGAGGTAGCAGGGGAGGGTGGCGACGAGCGTCTTGCCCTCGCCGGTGCGCATCTCGGCGATCTTTCCCTGGTGGAGCACCATGCCGC
>JAJXTK010000647.1 GCA_021783935.1 Myxococcales bacterium
CGACCGCGAGCATGGCGTCGGCGCTCGGCCCCTCGGCGACGACGGCGAGCAGCCCCTTGCGCGCGCCTTCGTCGGCGGGGTAGGCGAGGAGCGCGCTGCGGTAGGCGAGCGTCGCGCGTTCGCGGTTGACGGGTTCGGCGCCCACCGAGTCGTCCACCCGGCGCAGCCGCGACGCGCGTGCCGTGGGGTCGGCCTCGTCTCGCGCCGCCGCGGACAGCAGCGCCTCGAGGTCGTCGAGGCGCTTGGCGCGCGTGTAGAGCGCGTCGAGCGCGTCGACCGCGGCGCCGTCGCGCCCGAACTCCGCGATGATCGCGCCCCACGTCTGGATCGCCCCCTCGACGTCCTCGAGGCGATCGGCCTCGACGGACGCCGCGCGCACGAGGTCTGCCCGCCGCCTCGGGGCCGGGACGACGCCCGCGCGGCGACGAAGGAGCGCGAGCTGGTCGGCCCATCGCTCCATCGCCTCGAGCAGCTCCACCATCGCGTCGAGCGCCTCGACGTCGTCGGTCGCGCGCTCGAGGCGCCGCGTCCAGAGCGAGAGGGCGCGCTCGCGATCACCGAGCGCCGCGGCGAGCGTCGCGGCCTCACCCAGCACCGCCAACTGCGCGGCGTCGTCGGGCTCGAGCGCCGCGCGTCGCACCAGCACCTCGAGTTGCTCGGCGCGGCGTCCTGCCTTCGCGAGCAGCTCGGAGAGCGCCCGCGCCACCAGCAGCAGGGTCGCGTCGTCGGAGACCCCGTCGAGGCCGAGCGCGCGCGCGTACAGCTCGATCGCCCGCGGCGCGTCGGAGGCCGCGCCGGCCGACACCTGCGCGGCCTCGACCAGGAGCGACAGCCGCGTCGCGGGATCGGCCACGTGCGCGACGGCGGTCTCGAGCGCCTCGACGCGGCGCGCGTGCGCGGCGCTCGCGTCGGCGAGCGAGCGCAGCCGATCGCGCGCGTCGGCGGACGCCGGCTCCAGCACGACGATCGCCGCCGCGTGCTCGATGGCCTCGCCGGGGCGACCGAGCTCGACGAGCCGCTCGGCGAGCTCGCGGTGGACGGCGACCTTCTCGCGCTCGTCGTCCGTGTCGAGCGCGAGCCGCAGCACGCGCACGACGTCTTCGGCGCGCTTGGTCGCGGCGTAGCGATCCTTCAAGAGCGCGATGGCGCTGGCGCGCACCTCCTTGGGCGTGGTCGGCCCGGCGACGACGCGCTCGAGCAGCTTGCAGATCGCGAGGTCGTGCGGATCGTCGCGCAGGAGCCCGCGCGCGACGTCGAGCGCCTGGGCCGGCTCGCTCAGGCGATCGAGCCAGCACGCCGCGATCTTCGCCCGCAGGGCGAGCGCGCCGCCGCGCGGCAGCGTCGGCACGCGCGAGCTCCAGAGATCGATGAGCTCGCGGTGGCGCCCCTGCTTCTCGTAGAGGCGCTCGAGCGCCATCGCGAGCCGCGCGTCGGTCGGCTTCTGCGCGAGCAGCCGGGCGAGGTAGCCGATGGCGCGATCGGCGTCGCCCGCGAAGTCCTTGGCGACGTGCGCGGCGTCGTCGAGCAGCTGCGCGGCGCGCGTGGCGTCGTGCTCGGCCGCGAGCGCGCGATCGTAGAGCGCGAGCAGCTCTTCGAAGCGCGACGCCACGGTCAGCAGCATCACGAGCCGATCGAAGGCCCAGCGTGCGGACTGCGCGCGGTCGAGCACGAGGCGGAGGAACTCCGCGAGGCCGTCGGGGTCGTCGAACCACTCGTCCGCGAAGCGCACGGCGCGCTCGCCGAGGGCGTCCGCCAGCGCCGCGTCGTCCGTCGACGCGATGGTGCGTCGGTAGGCGTCGGTCACCTCCTCGGGGCGCTCGAGCGACGAGGCGAGCTCCTCGGCCGCGTCCCACTTCGCGGCCTCGCCGCGCGCCTCCTCGGCCGCGTGCAGCGCCACCGACAGCGGATCGGTGGGGTCGAGCGGCGGGCGCACCGACGAGCGCGGGGCGTCGTCGCCCGGGTCCGGCGGCTGCGACAGCGGAAGATCGTCGCGCGATGACTTGTTGGCGGGCGGGGCGTTCGACGGGCGGGCCTTACGTTTGCGCATGATGGTGGGGGGGACCGCGCGCCTTCCCTGCGCGCCGTCGCCGACGAGTCTACGGAAAATCCCGCGATCCCGGTGCGCCGTATTCACGCCTCTCGCGCTTCGAAGCGAGGACGCGCGCGCCGAGGTCCCACCTGCGCCGACGTCCAGCGCCGCTCATCGACGGCTTCGGGGGCGCGACCGGGGCGATCCGGCTCTTCTTGGGCGTCGTTGGCGTCGTCGCGGACGCCGGACGTCGGGCCGCCCGGCGTCACGCCGGCGGCTACTTCGGGGCGAGCATCGCGATGCGCTCGGCGACGCGCTTGGACAGCGCCTGCTCCTCGGCCTTCGGCAGGCCCGAGCCGGTGTCGAAGAGCGCGAACGCCGCGTACTCGTACAGCCAGCCGGAGAGCGTCGCGAACGAGTCCTCGCCCGCCATCATGACGATGTTGCTTGCAACGCGGTCTTCGTCGACCGAGCCGTCCTCGCGCGGGCCCGCGTGCATGAAGAGCATGTCGTAGATGCCGACGCTCAGCGCGTAGGAGGCGAGGTGCTCGCGCAAGGCGTCGCCGCTCCCGCTCGCGGCGGCCGTTCGCACGATCTCGCGGATCGCGTCGTTGAAGATCGCGACGATCGCCGGCGCCCCGGTCGGCTTCGGCGGGTCGATCTTGACGTGCCCCGACTGCACGAGCTGGAAGATCGCCTGGGTGACCTCGAACTCCGTGAGGCCACAGGCGCGCCCGACCTCCGCCACGCTGCGGTGGGCGTCGCACGCCGCGTGCACCGGCGCGAACTCCTCGGGCACGTCGGTGCGCCCCGCGACTTGCGTCGGGATGTGCTCGTCGGACGGGATGCGCTCGCGGAAGTACTTGACCTCGTCCATGCGGCGCACGCCGTCCATCAGCAGCGCGTTGGCGCTCGCGTGGTGGCGCGTCGCGAGGCGCGACTCGTCGTAGCCGTCGAGGAAGTAGAACATGCCGTCGGCCACGCGCAGCGTCGCGAAGACGATCTCCTCGACCTGCTTCTGCATGACCGTGTAGAGGCGGTCGTTCGAGAGCAGGCCGAGCTCGACGGCCATCTGGCCGAAGCGGCGCCCCTCGTGCGCCTGCACCTCGCGCCAGACCTGCTCGACCTGCTCCGCAGACAGCGCGCCGAGCTTGTACATGACGTCGCCGATCCGCTCGCCGGGGGCCGTCGTGATGGCGCCGAGGACGTTGCCGCTCTCGAAGAAGGCGGTGCGCGAGACGTCCACGCCGTCGTCGGTCATCGAGAGCACGATCAGCTCGCCACGCCAGCCGGCTTGGGCGATGAGCGCCACGATGTCGCAGATCGCGCCGGGGCCGGTGATCTCCCCTGCGAGGCGTATGACCGCGCCGTCCTTCTCGTCGCGGCGCCCGTCCTCGCCGACGTCGCGCAGGAAGAGCCCGTGCGGCGGCGACGGCATGAGCCGGTAGGTCCCCTTGTGCGCGCGGAGCCGGTGGATCGCGACTTTGCCGAGCGGTCGCAGGACCCCGGCGTCGTCGATGCGCACCAGCTCCCGATGGACGTCCATCCGAGCGTCAGTCTACACGCGGCCGAAGCGCGGGCCGCATTCTCGACGCATCGGGTCC
>JAJXTK010000648.1 GCA_021783935.1 Myxococcales bacterium
ATCGTCCCGCAGGGCCAGGACTTCCTCGACTCGTACTTCAAGCTCGTGCCGTATCAGCTCTTCGCCGATCCGGACATGAACATGTTCGTCACGCGCGAGGGGGGCGCCGGCGTCTACGGCCCGGCGAGCGTGTGGAAGCACCTCCAGGACGAGTACCAGTTCTTCCAGACCGCGCGCACGATCGACCAGGGGATCGCGCCCTACCAGTACCAGGACGACGCGAACGGCTTCCAGAACGCGCTGAACTTCGCGAACACCTTCCGCAACCTCTCGTCGAGCCACATGGAATACGCGCGCATGCGCACGTTCATCCATCCGTTCGCCAAGATGGACGCGGTCGACGCGTTCTCCGTCGAGAGCGTGATGGCGAAGGACGCGCAGCGCTGCATCAACGGTCAGTGGGAGTCGCGGGCCTCCTGGACCCAGGGGCTCATCGACGGCTACTGGCAGCAGGTGTTCTGGCACGAGTTCGGTCACTCGATGGGCCTCGAGCACAACTTCATGGCCTCGATCGACAAGCCGAACTTCCCGCCGCCCGTCTACTACGACGACAAGACGGGGCAGGCGTACACCGATGCGTCGAAGGTCCCCGCGGGCCACACGGTGACGCCGCAGTACTCGCTCGCGTCGTCGTCGATCATGGAATACACGACCAACCCCGACCGCCTCTTCTGGACGCCGGGGTGGGGCTCGTACGACCAGGCCGCGATGGCCTGGATCTACGCGAACAACTCCACGACGGCGGGCAAGGCGTGCAAGGTCGACTCCGACTGCGCCGCGAACGCCAAGTGCCAGTTGAACGTCTGCACCGGCACGTCGATCTCGGGTCAGCTCGATCCGAACACCCCCTACAAGGACCCGCTCGGGTTCGATGCGAAGGGGAACGAGATTCAGTTCCTGCGCTGCGACGAGAACCACCTCAAGTACTCGCCGCTCTGCCGCCAGGGCGACCTCGGCACCACGCCGAGCGAGATCGTGGCCAACGCGCTCGACGAGTACGAGTGGCAGTACACGTGGCGCAACACGCGCGGCTACCGCAAGATCTGGGACAACTCCCAGTACGCGAACGTGATCGGGACCTTCTCGGACACCAAGCGCTTCCTGTCGCTGTGGGGCTATGACTGGAGCGGCGCCGAGATCGTCGACGCGCTGCACCGCCTCGGCGTCGTGCCGCCGCCGACCGCGCCCTCGATGCAGGACTACTACGCGCAGCTCGAGAACGCCTTCGGCAACGAGATCGCGGGCGCGAACACCATGCTCGCGGCCTTCCACGAGGCGATCATCCAGCAGGGCTCGGGCGAGCGTCCGTACGCCACGGTGTACGACAAGTTCTTCGGTGACGAGGTGCAGCAGGGGATCATCCTCGACAAGTACTTCGCCATGCAGAACTGGGTCGGCCTGTGGGCGGCCGACAACTACGATCAGAACCAGGCCGGCGCGTACATCTCGTCGTGGGGCGACTTCGCCTTCCCGTCGCTGTACGACTCGGTCGCCGAGACGACGGTCACCTCGATGCTGGGCGGCGGCTACGCCGTCTACCCGTACTTCGTCCCGACGGCCGTCGCGCTCTTCGCGCAGGACAGCCACAACCCGGCGTTCGCCGGGAAGATCCAGGCGCGCTACTGGATCGGCGGGCAGGCGTTCTACCGCGTCGACGACTTCCTCAACTACTTCCGCGAGATGGCGGTGCAGGCGGGGACCTGCGCCTCGGTCTCGGCGTGCGCCTACGACCCGACGGACGTGAGCGTCGAGACGAAGGTCGCGTACACCGACCTCGGGCACCGCGTCTTCCGCGCGCCCGACGGCCGCTACTACATCTGGATGTACCTGCCGAGCCGCAACGCGTACGTCGTCGCGCGCGAGGACCAGAACACCGTCACGTTCAACCTGATCAAGCAGTACAACGACGACGTCGTCGTCCGCGGTGACGACGGCTCCGATGGCGCCTACGGCCTCGAGCTGCAGATCAAGTACACGATGGACGCGTTCAAGCAGTTCGACTGAGCCGCGTCGAACGCCGACCCGCCGCGGGGCTCTCGAGAGGGCCCCGCGGTTGTTTTTTTGTCCCGCTCGTCGGCCGGCGTATCGTCTCGTCCGTGCGTCGCGCGCTCGTGCTGCTGCCGTTGGCGATCGGGGCCTGCGGAGGCTCCACCGCCTCGCCCGCCGAGGCGCCGCGCGCCGCCGCGCCCGCCTCGAGCACGCGGGCCGCGCCGATCGCTCCGAGCTGCCCGTCCGGCGCCGTCCGGATCGAGGGGGGGCGCTACGCCGAGTCGGAGCACGGCCGCGAGGTCGCCGTCTCGGCGCTGTGCGCCGGCGCCCACGAGGTCACCGTCGACGAGTACGCCGGCTGCGTCGCCGCGGGGCGCTGCGCGCCGGCGTTCGACACGGCCGCGTGGCCGCTCGCCGAGGCGTCGGCCGAGGCGATCGCGAGCGAGGCGTGCAACGTGCGACACCCCGAGCGGCGCGATCACCCGATCAACTGCGTCGACTGGTCGCAGGCGCGCTCCTACTGCGCGTTCGCGGGGATGCGGCTGCCGACCGACCAGGAGTGGGAGTGGCTCGCGCGCGGCGGCGCCCGCGGCCTCTCGTATCCGTGGGGCGACGAGCCACCGACGAGCGAGCGCGCGTGCGCGGGGCGCGACGCGACGTGCCCGGCGCGCGCGGCGGCGGGCGTCATTGTGGACCTCGTCGGCAACGTGTGGGAGTGGACGTCGAGCTTCGCCGACGGCGAGCGGCAGCGATCCTTTCGCGGCGGGGGCTTCTCGACCCCGCTCGACGCGCTCGGTCACTTCCCGCGCAGCGCGTTCCCGGAGACCGCGCGCACCGAGGTCATCGGCGTGCGGTGCGTTGTTTCTCTCTCTGTGTCCTTCACGGCTCGGCCCACTGGCGTCAGTTCCCCTTGAAGGTGAAGGGCACCTCGACGCTCGTGCACGCCGACGGGGCGACCGCGAGCGGCGCGCTCATCGCCTCCACGAGGCACGTCGTGAGCGACGCGCGGCCGAACGGATCGGTCATCGTGGAGACGCCGCACACGCTGCCGTCGGGCGCGACGCGGAGCGAGAGCTCGATCGTGCCGGCGTCGAGCGTCCGCGGCTCGCCGACGGACGCGGCGCGCCGGAAGCAGTGCGCGGCGAGCTGGGCGCGCTCGCGGATCGCGTCCTTGAGGGCGCCGTCGGCCTCGCCGTCGCACGCCTCGCTGCAGGCCGAGCCGGGGCGAAGGTCGCCGTCCGCGAGCGCGCGCGTGAAGGCGATCGGCACCAGCGCCTCGAAGCCCGCGGCGAGCCCCCTCGTCACGGTCATGCCGGCGAAGACGTCGCGCACGCAGCCGCGCAGCGCGCTGGAGGCCTCGACGCTGTCGTTGATCATCGCGGCGGCGACGTTGCCCGGCGCGACGACGCGCAGGCGCACGGAGAGCGTCGGCTCGAGGTCTCCGTCCTCGGCGATCGCGTCGCGATAGCAGGCTTCGAGCCCCGGGATCGCGGCCGCGAGCGCGCTGGCGACGCCGCTCGGGACCGCCGCGCCGCGCACGTGCTCGAGCTCGCCGATCGACGCGCGCGGCGGATCCTTCGGCGCGACGCTGGCGCTGGTGGCCGCGCTGCTGCTGGCCGAGGCGCTCGCGGGCGTCGCC
>JAJXTK010000649.1 GCA_021783935.1 Myxococcales bacterium
TGGGCGGCGTCGCCGAGCTGCCCGCGCGCGTCGTCGCCCCAGCAGAGCACGGCGCCGCTGCCGAGGCGGGCGCAGGTGTGCGCGTCGCCGAGCGCGAGCTCCGCGACGTCGCGCAGGTCGGGCACCTCGGTCGGCGTCGGCACCGCGCGCTTGGGGGTGCCGAGCCCCGCCTCGCCGTCGCCGTCGTGCCCCCAGCAGCGGACCGAGCCGTCGCGCAGCAGGGCGCACGCGTGCGCGCCGCGCACTACCAATTGCGCGACCCCGGCGAGGTGCGGGATCTTCGTCGGCACGAGGGTGCCGCGCCCCCGCCCCTCGGTGCCGAGGCCGAGCTGGCCGTAGTAGTTGTCGCCCCAGCAAAGGACCTCTCCCTCGGTCGTGCGCACGCACGTGCTCGTCGCGCCGACCGCGACCTCCGCGACGCTCGGGGCGTTGGCGGCGCGCGACGACGGGGCGGCGGGGGGCGTGCTCGAGGAGCCGCTGGGCGCGGCGACCGAGACGGAGGCGCTCGACGTCTCGCCGTGCGCGATCACGCGCCGCTCACCCTTCGCATCGACGAGGCTCGCGCCGACGAGCGCCGAGGCCCCCTTTGTGCCGACCAAGGCGCGCGTCAGCCGGCGCATCGAGAGCCACAGCGATCCGCCGATCGCGAGCGCGACCACGACATACGCCAGCGCTCCGGGTTCGCGTCGCTCGAGGGGCATCGATCAGCTCCGCGCGCCCTCCTCGCGCAGGGAGCGCAGGATGCGAAGGTACGCCTCGTAGCGCGCGGCGGGGATTTCTCCGCGGGCGCCGGCGGCCTTCACGGCACAGTGCGGCTCGAGGTCGTGCAGGCAATCGCCGAAGCGGCACCCGCTCGAAAGCGCCCCGATCTCCGGGAAATATCGGCCCAGCTCGCGGGGCGTGAGCGACCAGAGGCCGACGGCGCGCACGCCGGGCGTGTCGATGACGCGCGTGCCGTCTCCCAGCACGTGCATCGTCGACGCCGTCGTCGTGTGCCGTCCGCGACCGCCCCACGCCGCGCTGAGCTCGCCCGTCTTGGCGCCGAGGGTCGGATCGAAGGCGTTGACGATCGAGGACTTGCCGACGCCGCTGTGGCCGACGAAGGCGCAGGTGCGCCCGCGGAGCGCGTCGCGGAGCGCGTCGAGCCCCGCGCCGCTCTTGGTCGAGCACTCGATCACCTCGAGCCCCATGGCGCGATAGGGGGCGAGCTTCTCGAGCTGCGCGGCGCGCGCGGCGTCGTCGAGCTCAGAGAGGCGATCGACCTTGTTGACGGCGAGGAGCGGCGTCGCGCCGCCGAGCTGGATCGCGACGAGGAAGCGATCGATCAGGCGCGGGTGCAGCGGCGGCTCGACGACCGACACGACGATCACCACGGCGTCGACGTTCGCCGCGATGACGAGCGCCCGCCGCCCGTCCTGCGGATCGGGGCGCGCGAGGAACGTGCGGCGCGGGGAGACGGCGCCGAGCTGCGGGCCGGCGGCGGCGAGGACGATCTCGACCTCGTCGCCGACCGCCACGAGCCCCGACTCGCGCCGCGGCGGCAGCGGCACCACGTGCACCTCGCCCTCCTCGGTGCGCACGCGACACGCGATCCCCGCGAGCCAGACCACGGTCCCGACGACGCTCGGCCCCTCGACGGGCGGCGTCGTGCGCGCGCTCTGCCTCCCCCCGCGCCGTCGCACGCCCTCAGATCTCCTCGCCGAAGAGCGTGAGCGCCTGGTTGACGAAGAACGTCCGCAGATCGGGCGCCGAGAGGAAGATCCCGCCGCCGTCGAAGTCGGCGACCTCGACGATCTCCCCGTCGACCGATCGCGCCACGATCCCCGACCGAGCGTCGCGCAGGCGCACGGGCCACCACGCGCCCCGCGCGCGCGCCGGGAGCGCTGCGCGCAGCTCGAGCCAGCTCGACAGCGTCGTCCCCTCGGAGAGCGGCGTCATGAGCGCGTAGTAGCCGACCAGATCGCGCGCAGGCGTGGCGTCAGCCACGCGCGCGAGCTCGGTGACCAGCGCGCCCTCGAGCGGCGGACCGGACACGAGCGGCTCGTCGAAGCGCGCGCCGACGGCCTCGATCCACCGCAGAAATTCGGGGCCGAACGTCGCCGGCGGAGCCTCGCCGTGCGCGGGCTTCCAGCGTCGAAGCGTCGCGGGATCGAGCGTCGCGAGGTCGACCACGAGCGAGACCGGCTCGCCCCCCTCGTCGACCCCGAGCCAGGTCGAGAAGCCGCCGTCGCGTCCGGTCGCCACCGCGAGCACGGCGCCCCCTTCGATCGCGAGCCGACCGCACCCCGCGGGCGCGTCCTCCATCGACGCGACGAGCGCCTCGACGAAGGCCTCGCGCTTGGATAACTGCGAGGCGGACCGCGCCACGCGCGCGCCGGTGCCCGCGTCGGTGATCGCGAGCGTGGCCGAGTCGGTCGTCACCTCCGCGACGCGTCGCCACAGCGAGACCTTCGCCTCGCGGAACACCACGCGGATCGCTGCGACCTCGGCGGCCACGTCCCAGCACGCGACCGCCAGCTCCACGCGATGCCGGCCGCGCGGCGCGGCGATCGGCGCGCGCTCGTCGAGGTCCCACGGATCGGCGACGACGAGCCCGTCGACCACGTCGAGCTCGCCGACGCGCACGGCGCGCAGGATCCGAAAGCCGTGCTCCGACTTGAACACGGCGCCGTCGTCGAACAGGGGGAGGAGGCGCATGGACGCGATGCTCTTAGCGCGATTCGCGGCGGCTTCAACGCGGGGGCGTCGATGGGAAAGGCAACAGGAGAGAAGCAGGAGGAGGAGCCCCACGTCGGGCACGCCACCCAGCCGCGAGCGGCGCCCCCAAAAGACTCTCTCGCCGCCTCCCCTCCGTCCCTCCCTGTTTCTCTCTCTCGTGCGCGCGCGGCCTCAGTCGATCTTGAGGATCGCGAGGAAGGCGTCCTGCGGGATCTCCACGCTGCCGACGGTCTTCATGCGCTTCTTGCCCTCTTTCTGCTTCTCGAGGAGCTTGCGCTTGCGGCTGATGTCGCCGCCGTAGCATTTGGCGGTCACGTCCTTGCGCAGCGCGCGCACCGTCTCGCGCGCGATGATCTTGCCGCCGATCGCCGCCTGGATCGCGATCTCGAACTGCTGGCGCGGCAGGATCTCCTTGAGCTTCGCGGCGAGCTCGCGCCCGCGCGGGTAGCTGCGCTCCTTGTGAACGATGACGCTGAGCGCATCGAGCGGGTCGCCGTTGACCAGCATGTCGAGCCGCACGAGCGGCGCCTCGACGTAGCCGGCGAGCTCGTAGTCCATCGACGCGTAGCCGCGCGAGGCGCTCTTCAGCTTGTCGTGGAAGTCGAACAGGATCTCGGCGAGCGGCAGATCGTAGGTGATGATCGCGCGCTCGGCGCTCGCGAAGGCCAGCGCCTTCTGCACGCCGCGGCGATCCTCGCAGAGCGCGAGCACCGCGCCGACGTGCTCCTTGGGCACGTGGATGGTCACCTTGAAGTGCGGCTCCTCGATGTGGTCGATGTACTGCGGCTCCGGCAGCTTCGCAGGGTTCTCGCAATCCATCACCGTGCCGTCGGTCTTGTAGACCTTGTAGACGACGCTCGGCGCGGTGGTGATGAGATCGAGGTCGTACTCGCGCTCGAGCCGCTCCTG